>CAMNNN010000008.1 GCA_946545505.1 uncultured Clostridia bacterium | reverse complement strand
ATAAGTCACCGCTGGATCGTTGCGGAGGTAGTATCGTGAAGACAGTAGCTCTCATTCTGTTCGTAATCATGTATATAGGCATGATAGCGAAGCCGAAGTTCCGTCCGGTTATCGCTTTGGCGGTAGCCGCCATATTCGTGTGCCTGGGCGTAGTTCCGTTCAAAGAACTCCCGTTCACGATCAACTGGAATGTTCTCATGATGATCTCGGGAACCATGATCATCGTCTATTACTTCATTGAATCCCTGATGCCGAACCTTCTGGCGGACATGATACTTAACAAGTCCAAGAACGCGATGTGGGTAACGATACTGATGTCGCTTTTCGCAGGGCTTATAAGTGCCTTTATCGATAACGTCGCCACCGTGCTGATGGTAGCTCCCGTGGGGCTTGCAGTGTGCAAGAAGCTTAAGATGAATCCTGTGGGAATGATACTGTCTATCGCGGTATCGTCCAATCTTCAGGGGGCCGCGACACTCGTAGGAGACACGACATCTATCATGCTCGCGGCTTATGCGGACATGAACTTCATGGAGTTCTTCTGGATGGAAGGAAGGCCCGGAATCTTCTTCGCAGTCGAGATAGGAGCTCTCGCGACGGTGCCTATCATGATGATCCTCTTCCGTAAGGACAGGAATCCGGTATCATCTTCAGACCGCACCAAGGTCAGCGATTATGTTCCGACATGGATGCTGCTTATAATGGTGCTCGCACTTATAATTGCTTCGTTTATTCCTGATACACCGAGTGCAATCAACGGCATCATCTGTATGTTCCTCGCGATGGTCACGATGGCTATAGAGGTTGCCAGGAACAAGGGGATCAAAGAGGCCAAGGATGCGATATTCGAACTGGACTTCGAGACACTCGGTCTTCTTCTCGGTCTGTTTATCGTTATAGGAGGTCTTACACAGGTAGGCGTTATCGATGACTTCGCGGCCTTTATCGTTAAGGTCGGCGGAGACAACTTATTCCTTCTGTATACGATCATTGTGTGGGGGTCGGTAATCATCTCCGCATTTGTCGATAATATTCCTTATGTGGCTACGATGCTTCCGGTACTCGCGGCTGTTACGGCTTCGCTCGGAGTCGAGCCTTATCTTCTGTACTTCGGACTTCTTTCCGGAGCGACACTCGGAGGCAATATCACGCCTATCGGCGCATCTGCCAATATCGCTGCGACAGGACTTCTTAAGAAAGAAGGATATGAAGTCTCTTTCAAGGACTTCATGAGGATCGGTGTTCCTTACACGCTTACTGCGGTGCTCGCAGGCTATGTATATCTCTGGATCGTATGGGGTTAAACCGATACTAAGAGACTTCGTATCATGTTATACTCTTGTTTAAGGGTACTTGATATGAAACTCAAGAATTTACGTCTTACTCAGATTATCTATTCTCTGGTCGTTGCATTCGGCATTATTCTGTTGTCAATAATTATCTCCTTCGTTCTGCTTCGTTCGGTAAGGCGTACCACGGAAGACAAGATATCATATTTTATTTCCGCCGATGCTCATCAGATGGAGCTCAATGTAGACAGTTATCTTAACAATGTTCAGCAGGTAACGGCTTTGTTGTTCTCGGATAAGGATTATTATCTTTATGATGCTTCTGATCCGTCGTTGAGCGATTATGAGAAGATCCAAGGCGAGACGCTTATACTTAACAGGATCGTCGATCTTGGCATGATGAATAATTTCTGCGACTTCGGTATTGTCTATGCAAATGACAGCTCTACGGGCTGGATATCTCAGACTACGGGACAGATGTTTAAAGACAGCAGTATCTATTCGTATTTCTCTTCAGTCATTCCCGAAGATAATCTTAAGCAGGATGCATGGCTGGTTAATGTTTTCGAGAACACGGACCGCATCTACTATGTTAAGAGACTTAATCCGAATGCGGTATGCGTTGTGTCTTTCTATATCTCAGAGCTTGAGAATGTTCTTGCCGTACCTAACGAGCTGTCCGACATGAGTGTCAGACTGGTAACTGAGGATGATTATGTTATCTATTCGACTGCTTCCGAAGAAACAGCAACTGTCCTGAATCCCGAGCTTACACAGATCATAGGCGATAATGTCGGCATAACCGCGATCAACAACGATTACCTGATCACTTCCAACCGCTTGTCAAACGGCTGGAAGGTCGTGTGTTCGATGCCGTCTTCTTCTATCATGGCCGATCAGGTGGCTGCGACGAAGAATCTGATCATAGTAGTTTTGCTTATAACGGTGCTCGTCGTTCTTACTATGCTCCTCATAATGAGCAGACTTAATCATTCGGTTACCGATGTTGTGGAAGATCTTGATCATCAGGCAAAGAATGATCTGATGACGAATCTTCTGAACAAGAGCACATTCAGGCAATTAGCCGAGAACGACCTGTCAGCATTCAGCGGCAAACAGGCAATTGCTTTCCTTATGTTTGACCTTGATAACTTTAAAGAGGTCAACGATGCGGCGGGTCATAAATTCGGTGATGAAGTAATCAAGAGAATGGCGGATCTGCTAAGGGAAGTATTCGGCGAAGAAGAGGCTTTGATAGGCCGCATCGGCGGTGATGAATTCGCCGTTTATAAGTCGTATACGGATATCAGCCGCGATGAAGCAGAGAAGAGGATGCACGATCTTACCATGAAGCTTTATGACAGGTTTGATATCAGGTTCAAGGAAGAGAATGAAAAGTTCCGACTCTCGGTCTCAAGCGGAGTGCTCGTTACCGGTGCAGGCGATTATAAGTTCGACGATCTGTATCAGAAGACGGATGTTGCCCTTTATATATCGAAGCGTAACGGCAAGTCCAAGCCGACATTTATCTGAGGTAAAGTGAATGCGTAGACACATTAAGATTTTTTCTTCTTTGATGGCTGTGTTGATGTTTATGCTTCCCATAGCATCATGTTCTTCTGATGTGTCCAAGGTAAGGATAAGTGCCCAGGAGCAGTCGGCCGTTATCTCAATGTCATGGTGGGGAAACGACCCCAGACATGAGTACACTTTGCAGGGGTTGTCTTTATTCCAGGAGAACAATCCCGACATTATCGTTAACCATTCTTACGGTATATGGAACGGATATGAGAGAAGATATTTGATGCAGATGGCATCCCATAACAACTGCGATGTAATGCAGATCAATTATGCATGGCTATCAGAGTATTCCTCCGACGGTATGGGTTACTATGATATCAATCAGCTTTCAGAGTATATCGACCTGTCACAGTTCTCTCAGGAAGATCTCGCTACAGGAATGAGAAACGGACACCTTAATGCACTTCCCATAGCCTATAATACGATCTGTATGTTCTATAATGCTGATATGTTTGCCTCGTACGGACTTGATATACCGATGACGTGGGATGATCTGTTCGAGGCGGCAGATGTAATGAGCCGGGATGATATCTATGTGCTGGGTATGGTGAATAAGCACTTGTTCCTTCTTCTTAATGCATGGTTTGAACAGACCACGGGAAGAACGTTGTTTGATGATGAAGGAACCTACATAGGAACAACAGAAGATATCTCGATGATCCTGGAATTCTACAAAGAACTCACAGACCGTAGGGTAATTATGCCTCTTTATAATTTCAATGTCAGTGACCTTGAAGACGGAAGGGTTGCAGGTACCGTCTGTTGGGCCAGCGATTCATTAAGATACTGTCAGCCTGCTATCGATGACGGAATGAATGTAGTGATAGGAGAGTATTTAAGGATCTCTTTGGACGATCAGAGCGAGTGGTATATCAAACCTGCGACGATGTATGCCATAAGCATTGACTGCAGGGACCCTGAAGCCTGCGGCAGACTGGTGAACTTTCTTTTGAACGATCCGGAATTCGCGATCCTTCAGGGAACAGAGAAGGGAATTCCGGTAAGTGCGGCTGCCAGGCAGGCTCTTATCGATAACGGTTTGCTCGGCGGAATCGAATATGAGGCAGGAGAGTTTATATCGGATAATATAGCCAATATGAATCTTATTAATCCCATGCTGGAGAATTCGGATTTCCTGGATATCTTTAAGAATCTGAGCGATATGTATATCTATGATGAAGCTACTCTTGAAGAAACAGCGGCGCAGATCCAGCGAGAGCTTATGGCGCTCGCCGGCTGATCAACGCCCCGAGGGAGGTTCAGGCGGGGTCTGACCGTCGAAGCCTTCGGGTAAGTCGGGAGGAGTCTGGCCGTCGGAGCCCGGAAGTTCGGGCCGTTCGCCGTTAAAGTCAGACGGCATCTGCCCGTCAAAGTCTGACATATCAGGCATTTGTCCGTCGGGCATCTGTCCGCCGGGACCGCCGAATCCTCCGCCAAATCCGCCGAATCCCATGGATTGACCATAAATATAATCATCCAATGTGACATCTTGTGAAGAGGAGCCTGATGATATCGTGTATGTCTGCCCGACCTGAAGTTCAGGAGAGCTTATTAGAACACAGGAATAAGATGTCGACGGCGTAAAGCTTATGATCTCGTTGTCGGATGCATCCGTCACTGTTATCTCAGTTCCCGCGGATTGATTGCCTGTTGATACGAGGATGGATCCCTGGGTTGCTTCGGTCATATTCATTTCCATTCCCGATATGCCGGCCGCGATGATGGTACCGCCCGTTATAGTGCCTGTGCCTGCATAATCAAGAGAGCCGTTACCGGAATTCTCGGGACCGCTGACTGTTATATATCCGCCTGTGATCGTAAGATCACCATTCGAGTCGATACCGTCGCCGTAAGTCGTGATGCTGACAGTTCCTCCTGTGATATAGATCTGACAGGAAGAATCCGACATCATGGTGTCTCCCGATTCGCCGGATGCGTTGATGCCGTCTTCGGAAGCTTCAAGGGTAATATCTCCTCCGTTAATAGTGATCGTATTTCCCTCGAGACCTTCTTTCGAACTTAATATATCGATTGTTCCGCCGTCTATCACAAGATCTGCGTCGCACCTGATAGCGTCATCGCCCGAATTGATGGTGAATGTTCCGTCTGATATAGCTATAAGATCGTTCGCCTGTAAAGCGTCGCCTGTCGAATCAATCTCATATTCTCCGCTTGTTATGACAAGATCGTCTTTGCCTACAATACCGTGATCACAAGAGCTTATGATCAGGATTCCTTCTCCGTTAAGAGTAAGGTCTGACTTCGAGAATATGACACCGTCGATATTGGATTCTTCGTCGGCTTCGAATCCTGTTACGTTGGTAAGTGTGTTTACGCTTCCTTGTGCTGTGGTGATAAAGACTTTGTCCGCATTCTTAACATAGATTGCCGCTGATGAAGCAGAGGAAATTGAGCATCCGTCCAGAATGAGCTGTACTTTATCCTCGTCGCCTGCGTCTATTATTATCGATCCGTCTTCCAAAGTTCCCTGTACGATATATGTTCCTTCTTCCGTGATAGTGACGGAATCGGAAGTCAATGATATCAGCACGGCGTCTGATTCGTCATAATCGGTCTCGAAGTCGCGGTCTGAATACAAATCTTCGGAAGAGATCTGTGTTGTCTCAGTTACGGTATTATCTGCCGTTAAAGAAGCTTCTGCACATCCTGTCATAAGAAGGACAAGTGCTATGAATAATGCTATGGTTCTGATCTTTTTCATGGTCGTGATCCCCTTTCCTTGTTAAAGCTGTGCCGATGATTCGGTAAGCTGCGATACGCATACGGCGATGGGAAGATTACCGTTACGCACTCTTAATTTGTCGATGAAATCCTTTTCACTCATCCCGTTTTTGAGTGTGAATGTGTACTTTAAGCGGAACAGGCTTCCCATGTCGGAGGTCTTTACGCTTATAAGCTTTCTTTCCGATGTGTACTTGTCGAAAATCTCGTCAAAGACGCCTTCATAGTCCAGGTCTTCCGGGATTGTGATGTGAAGCTCTTTCTCGTCCTTGCTGTCGCCGAAGCCCGTGACCTTAAGAAGCATCATGGCGACGCAGATTATTGCCGTGAAGATGCCTGCGTATACGAAATATCCCATACCGCAGATAAGACCGGTTGCCATCGCCAGGAATACGGCGGTTATCTCGCGGGCAGTGCCGGGAGCGGATCTGAAGCGAACCAGACTGAAGGTGCCTGCCACGGCGACTCCTGCTCCGATGCTGCCGTTGACCATCATGATGATGACACTGACAAGAGCGGGAAGCAAAGCCAGTGTCGCGAGAAAAGATCTGCTCGTCTTCGTCTTGAACATGTAAGAGGCTGCGATAACTATGCCGAGCCCGAGTGCGACTGCAATGTATATAATAAAATCCGTAGTGTTAAGCATATAGAAGTCCTCCTTCGATTGTTGTTACGCGGGATGCTTTTCTGATCTTGTTCTCGTAGTAGGAACCGTACTTCGAGAATGATGTCCGCGCGATGTCGTTTTCGCTTAGGAATTTCGTAAGATACAAAGGGATGGCGCCTGATGTCTTAAGTTCTAGAAGTGTGCACCCCGGAGAGATTATCCTGTCACCGTACACGCCTTCGGTAAGCGATATGTCGCAGGTCCTGCCCAAGATCTTCTCGTCCATCGTAAGTCTTAGACCGCTTCCGTCCGTCGCGTAGTATGATTCGCGCTCGTAGGAAAGGAAGCAGGAAGGTCTTAAATCCTTATATAATCTTCTGAAGTACTCGATCTCGTCTGCTATCTGCGAGATATAAGGTTGAGGGAAGGTGCCCTCGAGCCAGCCTTCCGCCTGATATTCTCTAACAGCCGTTCTTCTTTTGTAGACGATGCCCATGTATTTTTTCTTGATCTCTACATACACGTTGTCATTCTCTGTGACCTTGCTGTAGGATCTGACGCGAAGCTTCTCCTTATAAACGGGCTTCTCGAGAGACTTTCTTATGAGAGCGTAATCCGGAGTATCGTAGTAAACGTTTCTTATAGTCGTCTTTCCGTACTCGTCGAGCTTCATGTGTCCTTCAAGAACTTCGAGAAGCTTGGCCTTCGAGGATACGTCGAGCAGGTATTTATATTCATATCTTTTGAAAACATCAATGTGACTCATCTCATGTTCCTCCTGTTGTTGAGCATATCTTACAGGGCGAACTTAAAACGAAACTTAAAGAATGAAAAGAAATCGACAATTATGTATACTGTTGAAGTGGGGATTCAAAAACGTATTCCCATAAAGTTCTTGTTTAAGGGAAGGGATAGATTATGAAGTATTGTAGTCACTGCGGAAGTGCAAGCGAAGACAACACGAGGTTCTGCTCACACTGCGGCTCCAAGTTTCCGGAGATTGTTGAACAACCCATAGAACAGCCCATAGAACAGCCGGCTGCTTCGTATACACCGGCAGAGGATGTTTATAAGCCTACGTATGAGTCAGCGTACGGGCAGAGTAATCAGCAGGGAAGCGGTGGATACGATCAGTCTGTATATAGACCTGTTATGGAAGATGTGCCGACCATGAGCGGCCTTGCCATGGCAGGCTTCGTTGTGTCACTGGTATCTATATTCTGCTGCGGTTTTACTGCCGTTATCGGATTGATCCTGTCCATAGCAGGACTTGTTTCAGCTTCGAAGAAGAATAAGAAGGGTATGGGATTTGCCATCGCAGGTCTGATCATATCAGGACTTCTTACATTGTTTATAGCAATCGAAGTACTGGTCTGCTGGCCGGCTATACAGGCAGCTTCCGAGAAAACCGACAGCGGAGATATAGCTTCATTCTTCGAGAATCTCTCGGAGGAACTCGATACCCTGGATGAGCGTTACGAGAACGGCGTTAGTAATATCGAGAATGAATGGACGGATATTGAAGTTGACGAAGAACTCGCTTGTGCCACGATCGAATATGAAGACGGTATTCCTGACGACTTCGAGATGTTCAACTCCGACTTCGGCGAGATATGTGATGCTCTCGAGGAGAATCTTGTGGCCAGCGGATACTTCGGTCAGTCTGCCACATTCGACAGAGAGACATTCAGAAAACTGGTTACCTTCCAGTTCATAAGTGCTACCGAATACGAGAATATGGATCTTACAAGGAATCAGCTCTCGAACACACTCGCTTATCTTGCGATTCTCTCATTCGAGATGAGCAACGATAACTTCGAGCCTGAGACCGCCATCTACTATGAGGACAGCAACTCGTATGAGTATTACGGCCCCCTCGATGAGCACAATATCGGACGTTCCGTCCTCGTGTTCACGGACGGAAACAACACCTATATGTTCGATGATGCCATGTGCGGTGATGAGATCTGCTGGGCATATGACTTCGCCGAACCCGAGGTCTTCAGGCTCGGTATGGATTCCGATTCTCTTGACGAGTATCCGGCAAACGGCTTCCTTACGGCCGCCAGCTACGCATACTCGATCATAGATCCGCTGCTTCGATAAATGTAACATTACCTAACGGTTGACACTTCGGACAATCGCCTTTATAATCGTTAGGCTATTTATGCGAAAGTATGCGTAAGCATAAGAAAGATATGGAGGAAGAGCGATATGAAGATGACATATCAGCCTAAGAAGAGGCAGAGAGCTAAGGTTCACGGTTTCCGTGCAAGAATGGCTACTCGTGATGGTCGCGACGTTCTTAAGAGAAGAAGACTTAAGGGCAGAAAGAAGCTTGCAGCGTAAGGATCACGGCTGTGGTCCTTTTTCGTTATTGTGAAAGAGGCGTTGTTTGAAGGCTTTACCCTTAAGGTTCAATTATGAATTCTCAAGAGTGTATCGCCGCGCCGCGTTCGCAACGGGTCGGATACTGACGGTTCACGTCTTCAACCGCCCCAAAGGTTTAAAACATAACAATACACGCATACCCGAAGACTTATTAAGAGTAGGGTTCTGCGCCTCGAAGAAGCAGATGGGCGCAGTGGGCAGAAACAGAGCAAGACGCCTTATGCGCGAGGCCTATCGACACCTCGAACCGCGGATACGCGAAGGAAATGATATTGTTATTACACTACGTAATGTCGATGAACTGCCGTCTTATGCGGAAATATCCGCCGAGATGGAGGTTCTTATGTCCAGACTTAAAGTCTTAATGCCCGGAGCGCAGAATGAGAAGAGCGATGATCAAAGCCGTGAGGTTTTATCAGAAGAACATCTCTCCTAACATGCAGTCTTACTGCAAGTATCAGCCTACGTGTTCCGAATATATGATAGGATGTCTGGAGAATCACGGAGTAGTCAAAGGACTTCCCATGGGAATATGGCGTATTATGCGCTGTAATCCTTTCTCGAAGGGCGGCTACGATCCGGTTCCGACTAAGGAGAAGAGATAGATTATGTCATTACTCTACACATTTTTCGGATGGCTTACGAGAATTCTGTTCGGATTCTTCGGCAACTACGGTATGGCCATCATCATGCTCACGATCATTATCAGAGCAGCACTGATCCCTCTTAACATCACTTCACAGAAGTCGATGATCAAGATGCAGGCTCTGTCGGGAAAGACAGCCGAGATTCAGCGCAAGTACCCGGACGATAAGCAGAAGCAGCAGGAAGAGATTATGAAGCTTCAGCAGGAGAACGGAGCAATGGGCTTCTCAGGCTGTATCCTTCCTTTTATCCAGATCTTCCTCATCTGGCCTATCTACCGTATCGTATCAGGACCTTTGATCTACCTGTCACAGGTGTCCAAGGAGAATGTCCAGAACATGATCGAACTGGCTAACTCCGAAGGTCTCGTTGCTTCCAAGAGGCTTACGGCTGAGCTCCACATTCCTCTTATCGAGATACTTAACAACAACAGTGATTTCTTAAGCGAGTGCATCAAGAAGGGCTACATCAGCATGGGCCAGCTTCTCGATCTGCACTTCCTCGGAATGGACCTTACGAAGACTCCTGCATGGAATCCCGTAACAATCATCTCCGATCCCAAGACATATCTTCCTTTGCTGTTATTCCCTATCCTCGTTATTCTCACGAACATCTTCTCGATGAGAATGGCTACATGGCTCAAGCCCGGATACAAGGAGCAGCAGGAGGCCAAGAAGAGAGAGAAGATGAATCCTGCAAGACAGGGTCAGACTCCTACCGACCAGGCTGAGATGACGACAAAGATGATGACGTGGATGATGCCTATCCTTATGCTCTTCACGACATTTACCCTTCCCGCTGCCATGGGTCTTTACTGGGTAGTCGGCGGACTTATGGGTATCCTTACACAGGTGCTGACATACTTCATGTTTACGAAGCCTTACGAGCAGAAGAAACTCGAGATGGAAGCTAAGAAGGCCGCTGCTTTTAAGAAGGACCACTCACAGGATGAGGGCAAGAGCGGCAAGAAGAATAAGAAGAAAAAGTAATAGCAGGAGGCTAGGTGGACAATATGGAAAAGTCAATCGTTAAGACAGGCAAGACTGTTGAAGAGGCAAAGGCTGCAGCTCTCGAGGAGCTCGGTGTTTCCGAAGATCAGGCAACTATAGAAGTGATCAACGAGAGCGAGGGCGGTTTCCTCGGTATCGGCAAGCAGGCAGAGGTAAAGGTTACTGCCAATGTTGAAGAGACAGAAGAGGAAGTCGTTTACTACGGTGATGACGAGAGCTATGAAGGTGACGCAGTAAGTGAGGCAGAGGATGCAGCAGTTTCTTTCGTTGCTGAGGTTCTCTCCGGTATCGGCATTCACGGCAATATGGATTCCTACAGAGAGGATGACACCATCTATATCTCCGTTTCCGGCGGCGACTGCGGTTCCGCTATCGGACGCCACGGTGAGACTCTCGAGGCTATCACATACATGACAAATCTTATCGCCAACAAGCACAGCGAGGAGAGAGTACACGTTCACCTCGATGTAGGCGGCTACAGAAAGCACAGAGAGAGGATCATCGAAGGCCTCGCTGACCGTGCTGCAAACAAGGCTCTGCGTTACGGCAAGCCTGTTGCCATGGAGCCCATGAATCCTGCAGAGAGAAGAATGGTTCATTCTTATCTCCAGAACGTCGAGGGTGTAACAACTCATTCCGAGGGCGACGAGTCCGACAGACACGTTATCGTTTCACCTGCAGACGCACAGGCATAAGGCGCATCCATGGAGCCTTTCTGTGCCTTATCTACGCCGGCAGGCCTGTCGGGCATAGCGGTGATAAGGGCATCGGGCGAAGGCGTATCCTTAAAGGCATCCAAAGCCGTAAAGATACTTCGTACGACCGGTGGGAGAACAGATGCGGCTCTTGAGTCCCTCGGAGGTTATGAATCCTGTTATGCAAGATTCATCGATCCTTCCACGGGCAATACTGTAGACGATGTTGTGGTGACTGTATTTAAGGCACCTCATTCATATACCGGTGAAGACATGATAGAGATCTCCTGTCACGGCGGTCAGGCCGTCAGACAGGAGATTTTACGTGTTCTTTATTCTCTGGGCATCCGTCCCGCGGCTCCGGGTGAGTTCACGAAGACGGCTTTCATCAACGGCAAGATGGATCTGACCGAGGCTGAGGCTGTCATGAATGTCATCAGTGCAGATTCCTCACGGGCGCTCGAGGCTTCTAACACACAACTTATGGGCAGGCTTAAGGAGCGGATCACGAAGACCGAGGACACGCTTTATGAGGCCCTCTCCGCCATCGAAATGATGATCGAGTTCCCCGAGCACGACGACACCCCAGAGAACACGAAGCGTATAGAGGACCTTATCGCGGCAGCAAAGGGCGAGCTTATAAGTCTCGCAGGAAGCTTCGGCAGGGGCAGACTTCTTACAGAGCGCATGAAAGTCGCGATCTTGGGCCTTCCTAACAGCGGCAAGAGCACGCTCCTTAATTTCCTTGCGGGCTTTGACCGGGCTATCGTGACCGACGTTCCCGGAACGACGAGAGACACGCTCGAGTTCAACACGGAAGTTGAAGGCATACCTGTTACTTTCGTTGATACCGCAGGCATAAGAGAGACTGACGACAGGATCGAGGCCATGGGCGTAAAGCTCGCGATAACTGCTGCGGCAGAGGCTGACCTTGTTCTTTATCTGATCGCGCCCGAGGCTCCGCTTGAGAGTATAAAGGAGACCGTAAGTGAACTCGATGCATCGAAGGTGAGGGTGCTTTTCACTAAGAGCGACGCAGGAGAGAATCCGCTTAAGGATCAGATTGAAGAAGAGCTCAGGAGCAAGGGCATAACGGATACAGCTTCAGTCTCGGTGAAGGAAGAGACGAATACTGAGCTCATAGCGCAGTTCGTTAAGGATGCATATGAGAAGGCAGGAGGCATCAATGCGAGTGACATTACCGTGTTAAGTGCAAGACACGCCGATCTGCTTAGAAGTGCCGCAGGTAAGCTTGTTGAAGCTGAGGCTATATTAAGGGATGGTCTGGGAGTCGATGTATGCTCACAGGTTATAAGAGCGGCACTGGACGACAGCGGACAGATAACAGGCCGCGTCGTGTCGGATGAATTGGTGGAGAATATTTTCTCGAGATTTTGTATAGGCAAGTAAGATGGACATAAACGAAGCGCTTAAGACAGAACACGCATATGAAGCCGGCGAATATGATGTCGCCGTCGTAGGAGCAGGACACGCGGGTTGTGAGGCAGCGCATGCCTGTGCCGTGATGGGACTTAAGACGATACTGTTCACGCTCCATCTCGATTCACTCGCGAACCTTCCGTGCAATCCTTCGATCGGCGGTACGGCCAAGGGTCAGATAGTAAGAGAGGTCGATGCATTGGGCGGCGTTATGGGCAAGGTCGCAGACGAGTGCCTTATACAGATGCGTATGCTTAACAGGACCAAGGGACCTGCGGTTCATTCGCCTCGTGCCCAAATGGACAGGAGTAAGTATTCCGTCGCGATGAAGAACCTTCTCGAGAATACCCCCAACCTTGACTTAAGGCAGGCTCACATAACGGCGCTGCTCGCTTCAGACGAAGGGGACGGCAAGTATAAGGCTGCAGGTGTCATGACGGAGAGCAAGGCCGTATACAGGGCCAAGGCTGTCGTCATCTGCTCCGGTACATATATGGAGTCGAGAACGATAAGAGGCGAGGTCATCATAGAGTCAGGCCCCGACGGTCTGCCGAGGTCCACGGGCCTGTCGAAGTCTCTTGCCGAGCTCGGTATACCGGTCTTAAGGTTCAAGACGGGTACGCCCGTCAGAGTTAATGCCAACAGCATCGATTTTTCCAAGATGCAGATACAGGAGGGCGAGACCGACTGCCCGCCGTTCTCTTTCGATAATGAGATGCAGGGCAGGACCGTGCCTTCCGAACAGACTCCGTGCTATTCGGTATGGACTACTGACGAGACGCGAGAAGTGATCTTCGACAACATGGACAGATCGCCTCTGTACAGCGGCGTCATCAAGGGCACGGGACCCAGATACTGCCCGTCCATCGAAGACAAGTTCGTGAAGTTCAAGGATAAGACAAGACACCAGATCTTTATCGAGCCCATGGGAAGCAATACTAAGGAGATGTACCTTCAGGGATTCTCCACGTCGCTTCCGGAAGAGGTTCAGATCAGGATGGTTCATTCTCTCCCGGGCCTCGAGAACGCGATGATACAGCGCAGCGCATATGCGATCGAATATGATCTTATCGAGCCGACCACGCTCAAGTCTTCGCTCGAGTCCAAGATAGTGTCGGGCTTGTTTACTGCCGGCCAGATCAACGGCTCATCCGGTTATGAGGAAGCAGCGGGTCAGGGCATAGTCGCGGGCATCAATGCCGGCCGCTATGTACAGGGTAAAGATGCGATCATCATCGACAGGTCACAGGGCTATATCGGAGTGCTTGTCGACGACCTCGTTACCAAGGGTACGAACGAGCCTTACAGAATGATGACGTCCCGTGCGGAGTACAGGCTGTTCTTAAGATACGACAACGCCGATAAGAGGCTCACGCCGATAGGATATGAAGCGGGCCTCATAAGTGATGAGCGCTATGACGCCTTCAAGAATAAATACGAGTGGGTGGAGAATGAACGCGACAGGCTCGGCAGGACGTATACGGGTCCCACGCCTGAACTCGTCGAAATACTCGAGGGTATAGGGCAGGTACCTCCCTCATCAGGCGTATCGCTCGCGGAGCTTATAAGACGCCCGGGAGTTACTTACGATATGCTCGCTCCCGTCGATAAGGACAGGGTCCCGCTTTCGTCCGACATCACTCGTGAAGTTGAGACTGACATAAAGTATGAAGGCTATCTTAAGCTCGAGGAAGAGAAGATCAATAAGTTCAGCAAGCTCGAGAAGAAGGTGCTGCCTTCCGATATCGATTATTCGAAGATCTCGGGATTAAGACTCGAGGCGAGGCAGAAGCTCGACAGCATGAAGCCTGTAAGCCTCGGTCAGGCTTCGAGAATATCGGGAGTGTCTCCTGCCGATATCTCGGTGCTTCTGGTCTATCTTGAGACCTTGAAGGGGGACGGCAATGTCTGAGGTCATAAGAAATCTCGTTAAGGAATATTCCGACCGTGAAGGAATCGGCTTAAGCGACAATCAGCTTACGCAGCTTACCACATACGCTTCCATGCTCGTTAAGACTAACGAGGTGATGAACTTAACCAACATCACGGACGATGAGGGCATAGCCGTAAGACACTTCATCGACTCGCTCACGCTTGTTCCTTATATCAGAGCTGAGCAGAAGAAGGCAGGCCGCACAAATCTGTCCGTCATCGACGTCGGCACCGGTGCGGGGTTCCCCGGAGTTGTGTTAAAGATCGCGGTCCCCGAGCTCTCCCTGACGCTTCTGGACTCGCTTAATAAGCGTCTTAATTTCCTGAATGAGGTCAGTACCGCTTTGAGCCTTGAGAACGTGCGTACGGTGCACGGTAGGGCTGAGGACGCGGGCCGTGACGCGAAGCTGCGCGAAAAGTACGACATCTCCTGCGCAAGAGCTGTCGCTTCTTTACCGGTGCTGTGCGAGTACTGCCTTCCTTTCGTAAAGCCGGAAGGAGCTTTTCTTGCCATGAAGGGTAACGTGGACGAGGAGGAACAGGCTTCTTCCAAAGCCATCCGCATCCTCGGAGGCAGGAAAGAGAAGACGGATAAGTTCCTTCTGCCCGGAACGGACATGAACAGATCGATAGTAGTCGTAAGGAAGGTCAGCCCGACACCCAAGGGGTATCCGAGGCAGGCCGGAAAGCCCTCCAAGAATCCTCTGTAACAAATTTTTCTATATATTATAATATTTTAATATTTATAGATATATATAAGTATGAGTATGTTATAATTGAGGAGTATGAATTGTGACGGCCTCAGCCGTCAAATGCGGAGGATAAGATGGCAGATAACGATAAGTCAAAGGAACAACGTAAGCTTCAGGAAGAGGAGATGGACCTCGCGTTCAGATCCGAGCAGACTACGATCGTTCCCGTCGACCTTGAACAGGAGATGAAGAAGTCGTTTATCGACTATGCGATGTCGGTTATTTCCGACCGAGCTCTCCCCGATGTAAGAGACGGTCTGAAGCCCGTTCAGAGAAGAATTCTTTATTCCATGTATACACAGGGTTTTACACCCG
>CAMNNN010000007.1 GCA_946545505.1 uncultured Clostridia bacterium | reverse complement strand
CCTCAACCTTCTTGACATTATAAAGCTTCTGAAGCTGTGTTACCAGTTGATGAAGGTCATCCTGATCTCCCGAGAAAGTCAGAGTGATACGGGAATACTCAGGAGACTCGGTCTCGCCGACTGTGAGAGTATCGATATTGAATCCTCTTCTGTTGAACATACTCGTTACTCTCATGAGGACACCGGACTTATTCTCGACAAATGCTGCAATTACATAACTTTGCTTGTTCATGCCTTATCCTCCCTATCGAGTATCAGATGATCGAATGTGCCGCCGGGCTTAAGCATGGGAAGAACCAGCTCATCCTTATCGATCAGAAGATCGATAACGGCAGGACCCGGAACCTTATATGCTTCCTCGAACGCCTCACGGAACTGCTCCGCATTAGCTGCTCTGAAGCCCTTGGCTCCGAAAGCTTCGGCAAGCTTAACGAAGTCCGTCTTCCTGTCGAGCGTTGTATTCGAATAAACCTTATTATAGAACAGATTCTGCAATTGGCGAACCATTCCGAGAACGCTGTTGTTCATAACTACGATAGTCAGAGGAACATTATATGTAACAGCAGTTGCAAGTTCGGTAAGGTCCATGCCGAAGCTTCCGTCACCCGTAACAAGTACGGATCTTCTTCCGCTTCCGTAAGCCGAACCGATGGCAGCGCCCATACCGAAGCCCATCGTTCCCAGACCGCCTGAGGATATCCATGTTCTCTTCTTCTTGAAGTCATAGAACTGGGCAGTCCACATCTGGTGCTGTCCTACATCCGTAACGATCTCGGTATCCTCGTCTGCAATATCGGAAATGATATTGATAGCCTGTTCGGGAAGAAAATCCTTAACCGCATATTCCTTCTCCTGATCGCGCAGCTTGGCAATCTTGGCCATCCAGTTGGGATTACGCTTGAAGTCAACTATATCGATGAGCTTTCTTAAGAAATCCGTGATATCGCAGGATACACCGAGATTAACCTTTACGTTCTTATCAATCTCTGCAGCATCTATATCGATGTGTATCTTTCTCGCGCCTGCGGAGAACTTCTGTGCATCTCCCGTGGAACGGTCGGAGAAACGAACTCCTACACAGATGATAAGGTCAGCCTTGGCCATAGCCTTACTTGAAGCATAATGACCATGCATGCCCTGCATTCCGAGGAATCTGTCAAGCTTGGTGGGAAGCTCGGACAGGCCCATCAGAGAGCATCCTATAACGGCATCGATCTTATCGGCAAGTTCGGAAATAAGCGCACCTGCACCGGCACGTACAGCTCCGCCGCCAAAGTAGATATAAGGTCTGCTTGATTCAGCTATCATCCTAGAGGCCTCATTAACGGCTTCCTCAGGTGCGGGCTCATTCTCGTCCTTAGTTACGGGAGCCTTATAGCTGAACTCACACTTGGCAAGCTGAATATCCTTCGGGATATCAACGAGAACAGGGCCCGGACGGCCGGACTTGGCGATTCTTATGGCTTCTCTTATCGTATCAGCAAGATCCTCAACGTTATGAACGATGAAGTTGTGCTTGGTTATGGGCAGAGTCACACCGGAGATATCAATCTCCTGGAAGCAGTCCCTTCCGATCAGGTTGTTGGCGACATTACCTGTTATCGCAAGAAGCGGTACAGAGTCAAGATGTGCCGTTGCTATACCGGTAACAAGATTAGTTGCACCCGGACCTGAAGTAGCAAGTACGACGCCGATCTCACCTGTTGCTCTCGCGTATCCGTCAGCTGCATGTGCCGCCCCCTGCTCGTGAGCAGTCAGTACATGCGTGATACGGTCGCTCTTCTTATAAAGCTGATCGTAGATATCAAGAACCGTTCCTCCGGGATATCCGAAGATAGTCTTAACATTCTGCTCGATCAGAGTCTCAACAACAATTTCAGCTCCGCTCAGTTTCATGATGCATGCCTCTCCTTCTTCAAAATAAAAGTCTCCTCTTCGCAGCAGGAATTAACCTGCACGAAGAAGAGACGAAAAGACTTAATTTCCGCGGTACCACTCTTCTTAGGTCATGGACCTCACTCAGCGGTGTCTATCAACACCTTTCTCTGTAACGGGAGAACCCGATAAGACCTACTCGAATTAACTTTAAGTCTTATGGCTCCGGGATGACTTATCATTACGCTTCCTGTACCGTCTCGCACCAACCGCCGGCTCTCTTAACAGGGGACGCGCATCTTTTTTCCCTTCAGCGCCTTTCGTCTATTAAAACACTTGAACTCCGATATGTCAATAAATCAGAACTTCGAGAGGAACTCGCGAGTCCTTTCATTACAGGGGTTACTGATGACATCGGGACCCTGCTCGACGATAACTCCGCCGTCCATAAATACGATCTTATCGGCTACGTCTCTCGCGAAAGCCATCTCGTGGGTAACGATAACCATAGTCATCTTCTCCTCGGCAAGTTCTCTTATGACCTTGAGCACTCCCGAAGTAAGTTCGGGATCCAAAGCAGACGTGGGCTCGTCAAAGAAAAGGATCTCCGGGTTTACCGCCATCGCCCTCGCGATCGATACTCTCTGCTGCTGTCCTCCCGACAGGTTACAGGGGAAAGAATCCGCCTTGCTCGACAGGTCGAACTTCGCAAGAAGACTGTCGCAGATGGCATCAGCCTCCTCACGGCTCTTCTTGTACACGTGGATGAGAGCTTCCGTGATGTTACGTCTTACCGAGAAGTGAGGAAAGAGATTGAAGTTCTGGAACACGAGACCGAACTTGCTTCGTATCTCCTGAAGCTTCTTCTTGTCGGTGTAATGTGTAAGGCCCGAGTTCGAAGTGGAAACAAGAGTCTCACCTGCAATGATGATACTGCCGGAATCGATCTTTTCGAGCGTGGTGGCACAGCGAAGAAGCGTAGACTTACCGCCGCCCGAAGGTCCGATGACCGCCACTACTTCGCCCTTCTTAACCTCAAGATCGATACCCTTAAGCACCTGAAGGGAGTCGAATGACTTGCGTATATTCTTCATCTCAAGTACGCCCATACTCCCCTCCTTACGAATAATAGTTCATCGATTTCTCGGCACGGTTCATGACGATCTCGATGATTCCGTTCATTACATAGTAGAAAACACCCGCTACGATGAAAGGCACGACGGACACCTGCGATGAAGCGAGGTTCTTGGCCATCGTGAACATTTCCGTTACCGCCAGCACCTGGGCGAGCGACGTGTCCTTAACAAGCGTTATGACTTCATTGGTGACAGACGGCAGGACACGCTTTACCACCTGAGGCAGTATGATCCTGAAGAAAGTCTGCGCCTTGTTAAAGCCCAATATCTGCGCTGCTTCGTACTGACCTACAGGCATGGACTGAATGCCACCCCTGAAGATCTCTGCGAAGTATGCAGCATAGTTTAATGAGAAACCTATTACCGTCGCGACGAATCTGTACTTGAACGGACCTACGTCGAGATCTGCGAGCTTGACGCCGAACATGTAATAGGGACCGAAGTAAACAAGAAGAAGCTGAAGCATCAACGGCGTACCTCTCATAACAGAGATGTAGATACGCACGAGACCTGCAACGATCTTGTTCTTAGACATACGCCCCCGGGCTACAAGCAGCCCGAGGGGTATGGAAAAAAGCAATGTCAGGAAGAAGATTCCTAATGTGAATCTTAATCCGCTGGCTAACTGAACTAATGTCGAACTTAATTGACTCATCAGTTACCGATAGTTGTGATGTCCTCGCCGAACCACTCGTTGGAGATCTGAGCGAGAGTACCGTCAGCAGCCATCTCCTCAAGAGTTGCCTGAACCTGATCACGGAGAGCCTCGTTACCGAGTGCGAATCCTACGCCGTACTCTTCGGAAGCTACAGACTCATCGAGAACTACGAAGTTCATGCCGGACTCCTGGATCTGATAACGTGCAACGATCTCATCCATTACGATAGCGTCAACAGCACCTGTCTCAAGCTCCATCATGGCATTGAGGTAATCATCAACCTGAACGAGCTCTGCGAAAGAATCGAGAAGCTCAGCATTATCCTCGAGAGCTGCAAGGCCGGAAGAATCCTTCTGAACAGCAACAATTGCGCCTTCGAGGTCACCGAGAGTAACGATATCGGAATCAGCGTTAACTACTACTACCTGGTTATTGGCCATATAAGCCTCTGTCCAAGCGTAAGAATCCTCACGGCCGCTGATTGTAAAACCGTTCCAGATGCAATCGATGTTACCGGAGTTGAGCTCCTGGTCCTTGGAATCCCAAGCGATAGGCTGAGCTACGAACTCGAGGCCCAATCTGTCAGCTACCTCAGCTGCGAGATCGAGGTCGAATCCTACATAAGAACCGTCATCTGCGACGAATCCCATCGGAGGGAACTCGGAATCAAAACCTACTACAAACTGTCCGTCGGAGCTTGCTGCAGAACCCTCGGCTACTTCAGCCTCAGTAGAACAAGCTGCTAGAGGCATAACGAGCATTGCTGCTGCGAGAGCCATAGTCAAAAACTTTTTCATGGTATAACCCCTTCTTTCTTTGTTGTAAATAACACTCGGGTATTGTACCACGAAACTCTTTAGTGCGATAGAATCTGTCAGCTTACCTGCGAGATAAGGCCAAGCATGGCCTGTTCAGAGATAAGGTCCTCGGTCACAATGGCGTAAGAATAACCTCCGTCAGTCCATACAGCCTGTGAATAGCCTCTCTGACTTCCGGAAAGCGTCACGTTTCTGCCGTCTTCGGTCTCTACCCTTTCCTCTATGCTGTAGCAGTCAATGCAGCCGGAGATGTTACGGCTTCCCGGAGCTTTTCTGATCGTGCAGATAATATTGTCGTCTTCGTCTATATACTGAATCTCGGCGATATTATCAGAATCTTCGTAAACGCTGTTGATATACATACAGGAAGTGCTTCCCTCCACTGTCTCAGGAGCGTTGAAATCGTAACCTGCAGCTTCCTCGAGATCATCAAGACTTTGGTATGCGAAGCTCAGACTGTCGTAAGTCGATGCATCGCGGGTCAACAGGTCACCTTCCTCGCCTTGAACAGCCTCAGCGGGAGCCGCAGGATCCATGCCTCCGGACAACACTTCGCCATCCGTTGCCTGATCACCCGATATTGCATTGTAACTGTACATATTTAATTCCGCATTCTCAGAATCCACCACTGCGTTATGTGCAGGCACAGCTTCGGATGCAGACTGGGCAGAACCCAGAGTTTTGAAGAGAACGCCTCCTGCTGCAACGAGGAGTAAAGCTGCCGCGACGGCACCTATCAAACCGGAATAACGGCGAAGCGTTGTAATGGCTGCCCTTTTCGCAGGGGCAGATACTTCCAAAGCCTCTTCTATATATTTGTCATCGACGTCGCCCATAGCACGAAGCAGGCGGGCCGCATCTAATTTCTTATCCATAGTAACCTTCTTTCTTGAGGAGAACGCTCAAGCTGTCGCGTGATCTCGAGAGGCTCATCTTGACTTTGCTCTTGCCGAAGCCGAACCGCTCAGCTATCTCGTTCACGGAATCTCCGAAGAAGTAACGTCTCATAAAGATCTTACGTGCATCCTGGGGGAGCGTCTCAAGGAAAGAGTTAAGTATCCTCTTGAGCTCCTCATCTTCAGACTCATCATCAGTGGCACTTGCACCCTGGTCAGCGATACATTCCTCAAGCTCTTCTATCATGAGTGGAACCTCGCCGGAACCTCTCTTAGCCGCATGCATCTGATCGTAGCGGTCAAGTGACAGATTTCTTGTAATCTTAGCCAGAAATGCCTGGAATGCTGTTGGCCTCGTCGGAGGGATAACATTCCAAGTCTTAAGATATGTATCATTCTCGCACTCTTCGGAATCCTCGTGGCTCTTTAAGATACCGTAGGCAATACTTCTTAAGAGCCTCCCATACTTATCCCGCGTACAGGCAATCGCCTGTTCGTCCCTCGCGAAATACATATCGATAATGAGCTGATCTTCCATTCGATAAATCTATCCTTTGATGAATATCTTTGACCATTATATCATCCTCCTCTTATCAGTTAAGACGGAAGTTGCCTGCTCATGGTCACAAGGAGTTTATTTCCACTCCTGAGCGATACGCTCTGCTATCTCAGGCGGAAGCTCACTTATCAAAGAACGCTTCGCATGACTTACTATCTGTCGGGACAAGGGTTGAACGCATTCAGCGGCGATTGAATTCACCATGGAAATAATCGCATTGGCCACCCATTCTTCAGTCGGAATAAATGTCTCTGTTCCGCCAAGCACAAGAAAATCCCTGAACGGAATACACCCGACATCCATGAGAAGTTTCATCCTGTTAATCGCATCCCAGTCATATCCGGAACTACCTGTCATTCCCATACACTCAATAATGAAGCACACCTCAAACTCAGGAAGGTAAACTACAAAATCCGGATGAACTATTATCCCGTCCAGAATGATTTCAGGCTCATATTTAAACTCGAGATTCAGCTTCTTCAGAACGATCGCTGTGTTGACCTCGAACCTGGATCTCATGTGAATATTCTCGAACCACAGATCGCCCTTGATTTTCTTCGGGTTCGACTGCGACTTCATCTTATCCCAGTCTTCCTTGGTTAAGCGGTAAGCCGCACTAAGCTGAATGTTATACTCCGTGGGACTTACTTTCAGTTCGGACATCAACTGTTTCTTAAGAAGTTGATAACGCTTTCTTCGGTCTGCAATCTCACCATATTTGTAATTCTTCTCCCGGTTCTGCGTATAAGTCTTGATTACTTTGCCGTTATTATCGTAAAGCCTTACAACGCGCGAATAACTGTTATTCCCGCGGTGAAGATTCGGGAGTCTGTCCAATTCTTTGTCAATAAATAAAACCTTGGCGATCTTATAATCGTCGTTAAAATCAATATTCATATCTTATCCCTTGACGGCATGATAACCCGATTGACCGGTGGAAACAAGTGTCAAAGTGAAATATTAATGTTCGCCTTTATGTTTTGTCCAAAACATAAAGGTAAACCTAAAGATTTAAGTGAAAGTTAATGTTTGGCTTTATGTTTTACCAAAAACATAAAGGTAAACATAAAGATTTTGCGCGATGAAGGAAAAAGCCGGAAATCTGAAGCTTTACGATACCTCGACTACGCCGTCGAGCCAGTAGTCCATATAGCCGCGAAGGTCAACCTCGCTAATACCATCGCCGTCTGCGATCATGCTGACATCTCCGTCTTCGAAGATGAGGGAAGTTCCCGAGAATACATCCCACTGACCCGAGATCATAAGCGCCCTGGCATACTCAATAGCTTCAGCAGCCGCAGGGGCATTGTTATCTGTAAGCGGGCTTAAATCCAGGAAGCCGTCTGTGAATGTGCCGTAATAGTTGCCGCCGATGTTCGTGACAAAATCAGAAGCGGAAGGCCCGTTCATGGCAGCGGATAATGCAGCCTGATAGTAAACACTCCAGTTGATAACAGGAGCCGTAAGATGTGCATCAGGGGCTGCTTCAGTCATATCCGTCAGGTAACCGCAGCCGAAGATTCCGTCTTCTTCGGCGAGCAGCTGAGGCTCAGCCGAGTCGCAGTCCTGCGCGATTATCCCGCAGTCGTATCTGGAGAAGAGAGTCTGAGCGGCATGATACTCGGCATCGGGATCTCCCCATGAGCCGACGGTATAGACATATACAGATGCATCAGGATTAACCGCAAGTGCGCCGAGTGTGAAAGCATTTACATCAGAACAGGACTCGGAGCGTTCGGTCCCCCATGAGGAAACAAAGCCGATTCTGTCATTCATGACATCAAGTGACTTATACCCCGCTGCGATACCGGCCAGATAGAACGCCTGATAGGTGCGTCCGGAATAATTACAGAAGTTTGCTGAGTTAGAGAGTACGCCCCCCTCATTACAGAAGACGACCTCAGGGTACTGTTCGGCAAGCTCGGCGAAAGTAATCTCATATTCGCAGCTCGTTCCGAAAATAATATCGCAGCCCGTCACTACAAGGTTTTCCACTTCAGCCCTTAGATCCTGGTCTGTATCGGTGATATTATCTCTAATCTTAAGCGCTGTATCGGGATCGAGTCCTACGGCTTCCATGGCCTCTCTCACAGCCTGAATATGCTCATAAGTGTAACCCGACTCCGAACGCTTACTGCCATATACGACCATACCGACGAGAAAGTCTCCGCCGGCTGATGCCTGTGAAGGAACGCTCTCGACAGGTACCGCACCGCACCCCGTGATCAAAGATGCACACAGAAGTACGGATGCAACTACGGTCGAAAGCAGCTTCTTCATTTTAGTCTTCGTGGTTTTCTTTATCCTCGGAAGGAACATCGGCGCTGATGGGAGCGTCATCGGAAGAAGCTTCCTTAACGGGCTCTTCTTCAGCAGCATCGGCTTTCTGCTCAGGCTCCTTAGCTTCAGCTTTCTCAGAAGCCTTTGCTTCAGCCTCTTCTGCAGCCTTAGCTTCAGCGGCGCGTGCCTCCTGCTCGATACGGAGATTCTCTCTCATCTGCTCAAGGATTTCCTGCGACAACTCGAGGTTACCCTCAGCCTCATAGATAGCTTCGAACTCGGGTCCGTCTACCTTGAGAACGTCCATGAGTCTGCTCGCGAGGCCTTCCATCGTGCTTCTCTTCTCCTGAAGGATGCGCTTTGTATCCTCATAGCACTCGGAGATGATTCTCTGTACTTCCTTATCGATCTCATAAGCCGTCGAATCGGAATAGCTCTGAACCTGACCGAATGACTGACCTACGAAGATCTCCTCGTTCTCATCTCCGAAGACCATATTTCTGAACTTCGGTGACAGACCGTAACGCTTAACCATGGCAGTAGCAACCCTGTTGCAGTGCTGAAGGTCAGATGCGGCTCCCGTGGATACTTCACCGAGGAACAGCTCTTCGGCAGCACGTCCACCCAGGGACATTCTGATGTTATCGAGGAGCATCTTCTCAGTGTAGTAATCAAGGTCCTCGATAGGCTTATAAGCCGTAAATCCGCCAGCCTGACCAGCAGGAATGATAGTAACTCTGTCTACCTTCTCTACATCTGAAGTAGCACGCAGAACGACAGCGTGACCTGCTTCATGGTAGGAAGTAAGTCTCTTAGCTCTGTCTGTGAGCTTCTTGGAATTCTTCTCGGGGCCCATCATTACACGGAATGTAGCGTCATTGATCTCAAGAGGAGTAATCTCCTTCTTGTTACGTCTTGCAGCAAGGAGTGCAGCCTCATTAAGAAGGTTCTCGAGATCCGCTCCCGTGAAGCCTACAGTCGTAAGAGCTATCTCTCTTAAGACTACGTCGCTGGCAAGAGGCTTGCCCTTCGCATGAATCTTAAGGATAGCTTCTCTCTCATCGGCATCCGGAGGATTAACCATGATTCTTCTGTCGAATCTTCCGGGTCTTAACAGAGCCGGGTCGAGTACATCGACACGGTTCGTGGCTGCAATAACAATAACATTGGTGTTTACATCAAAACCGTCCATCTCTACGAGGATCTGGTTCAAAGTCTGCTCACGCTCATCCTGTCCGCCACCGAGGCCTGCACCTCTCTTACGACCGACAGCGTCGATCTCATCGATAAAGATAACTGCGGGAGCTGCCTTCTTGGCATCAGCGAAAAGGCTTCTTACACGGGAAGCACCTACACCGACAAGCATCTCTACGAAATCGGAACCGGATATGTAGAAGAACGGGCAGTTAGCCTCACCTGCTACGGCTCTGGCAAGCAATGTCTTACCTGTACCGGGAAGTCCGTGGAGCAGCACGCCCTTAGGGATCTTCGCACCGAGCTCCTTATACTTCTTAGGCGACTTCAGGAAGTCAACGATCTCCGAGAGCTCTTCCTTCTCCTCAACAGAACCTGCGACATCGTCGAACTTGACCTTGATCTCGTTGGGATTCGTAAGTCTTGCTCTGTTATTACCGAACGAGAATACACTGTTCTCGCCTCTTGTCTGCTTATTCAGGTTAACGAAGATGATAACCGCAAGAATAACCATACCGAGGATGGACAAAGCATTAAGGATCATGCCCCAGTCGATCGGCTCTGTGTAGTTATAGCTCGGGATCAGGCCCTCAGCCTTATACTCATCGAGTTTATTGATAAGATCATCTACGTACTCGTAAGGAATAGTCTGTGTTGTTGTCTGCTGCTGGCCCTGGAGATCCTGATAATCGATCGTTACCGTAGTACCGTTAACATCGATCTTATTGACCGTATAATCTCCGTTCTCGATAATATCCACCACATCGGAAAGCGTAGTCTCGTTGGAACGGCCGTTACGATCTCCGAACATCATCGTGGAGAAGATAAGAAGGATCGCTATAAGCACCACATAGAATATGGCGGCTGACCCGAATCTCGGCGGTCTGTTAGCCGGTGTCTTGGGCGCATTATTGTGATCGGAATTGTTACTCATCATCTGTCCTCACTATTCTCACATCTTTATAATCACGATACTTACCGTCGTAATCGAGTCCGTAACCTACTATGAACTTATCCGGGATAGTAAAACAGTTATAATCCGGAACCAGGTCGGTTACTCTTCTGCTCGGCTTATCGAAAGCGGTACATATCTTTATTGACTTGGGATTTCTCTCGGAAAGAATCTTCTTAAGCTGCTTCAGTGTCCTTCCCGTATCGACGATATCTTCGACGATAAGGACATTCTTGCCTTCGATATCAGTGGAGATATCCTTCTTAAACACAAGAGTCCCTGTGGACTTATCGCCCTCGTAGCTGGACACCTGAACAAAGTCAACTGTATCTACGGGCACTGTCAGAGATCTGACGAGGTCAGCAGTGAAGATAAAAGCACCGGTAAGCACGCCGATTACGACAATCGATTCACCTGAATAATCATTGCTGATCTTCGCGGCAATCTCATCGACTTTTCTATCTATCTCCTGCTCGGAGATCATGACATCAAAATGTTTCACCCGTCTGCCCCTCATTCAAAATATCAAGTCTTACAAGCTTCTTCACCGAGGCATTGCCGTCTTCCTTAAGCCAGTTGCTTCTGGAGGCGGAAGATACAAACCCCTCACTGTGGCCGATCCCCGGAATCCATAAGATCCTGTCATCCGACTTAACAGCCAGAAGATGCTCCCTGGCATCCTTAGGGACCTTCAGATCCGACATAAGTTTCCTTATACGGGTCTGATGCGGACTGCCTGCTTTCCTAAAGTCTCCTTCTGCCGGACACGGTCCGATAATAAGGTCTCGAGCCTCGCAAATCCACGAAAACGTATTATATACCATCGGCTCACTATTCTCAACGACCGAGGCCTTAATAACAAGGTCAGAATCGGGCAGTTGCAAGGTTTGGGAGCATTCTTCGAGCTCCCTGACGCTTATTCGGTATTCGAAAGCGGCCGGAACCGCCGGAAAACCCGTATTTACAGCCATGGCGCAAGCCAGAGCAGTACCGTCCCCCTCATAGAAGCCAAGATACCCGTTATGTACCACGGCTGTCCTGCCGAAGGACAGGTCTGCGCTTTTCGTTCCGTCCGTAAGCTCCATGAGTCCCATAACGATGTCTGTGTGCTTGGTCTCGAAGTCGGTAAGGTTACCGAACGTATCCTGCCACAGCCGTCTTACCACGCGGGTTCCGATGGCACGGTGAAGTCCCAATACCCCGGAAGTATTAAGAAGAAGGCATCCCCCTGCCCTTACGAGACACCTGCCGTAAGCCTGCTCCGCCTCCCGGCTCAGGTAATCCGCATCGCGTGACAGAAGACTGTAAGTGTCACATACGGCGTCCTCGGGATCTTTGACGGAAACTCCCGCTATCGCGGGAAGGATATCATTACGCCACTTGTTACGCGTAACGTCAGACTCGAGATTGGTCTCATCGAGCGCATATTCAGTTCCGGTGTCCTCAAGATACCCGAGGATTTCCTTCTTGCTCATCGTCAGAAGAGGGCGGATTATGCGAGGGTCCGAAGACATCGCGGTAAGGCCTTCAAGTCCTGATCCGCGGAAAAGATTCATAAGGAAAGTCTCGGTCAGGTCGCCCTTATGATGAGCCGTGGCGATACGGACACCGGGAAGGCCGATTCCCATGGCCACCGAGATCTCCTGAGCATACTCATCGAAAGCCTTATATCTTAAGATCCTTCCCGTCTCCTCAAGTCCTCTGCCCATCTTACGGGCTTCGTCCTTCACGTTATATCTGACGACCTTACAGGGGATTCCGAGTCTGCCGCAAAGACTTACAGCCAGCTGTTCATCGTCGTCGGCACTTTCCCTCAAACCGTGATTAACGTGCACTGCGGCAATCTTCGGGGTTATTCTCCCGCTGTCGTAAAGCTCTTTCAACGCACACACAAGGGCCACCGAATCAGGCCCGCCCGAAAGACCCGCTACAATACACGAAACACCGGCAAGCAAACCCTTGCCGGTGCAATAATCATAGACTTTATCTGCGAATACAGTGTTCTTCATCAGAATCCTTCCGGGAGATCATCATGAGTATCATCGCCGAAGAAAGCCTCATTCTCGCTGTAGTCGGGAGCTTCTTCCTCATATTCCGTATCTGCCGGTACATCGTCCTCGGACGGGAAAGGAGGCTCCTCCGCCTCTTCGAAATTGTAGTCTCCGGAAGCCTTATCCGATGTTGTGGTCCTGGTATATGCTGACTCCATCGGATCCTGAGGATCACCCTTCCTGTCAGGCTCGAAGAACAACGTCTTCGCACCATACCACTTAACGTATGCGGTGTCAGTCTCACCGTGTCTGTTCTTGGCTACGATGAGCTGGGCATCTTCAAGCTTAGGCTTATCTGCCGAACCTTCCTTCTTCTTGTTGTAGTACGCCGGTCTGTGGATGAAGATAACGCAGTCGGCATCCTGTTCGATAGCACCGGAGTCTCTGATATCTGCAAGTCCGGGAGTATGATCCCCGTCTTCCCTGTTCTCTGTACCTCTGTTCAACTGCGAAAGTGCGATTACCGGCACTCCGAGTTCCTTGGCAAGGACCTTTATCTCTCGGCTGATGGCAGCGATCTCATTCTGTCTGGAACCTGCGGCCTTATCGGAATAAGTCATGAGCTGCAGGTAGTCGATGATAACCAGCCCAATCGCAGACTTGCGGTTCAATTCCTGACACTTCGCCCTGATATCAACCGGATTGGTACCCGTCTTCTCATCGATATAGATAGGATAGTTTGTGATCCTTCTTAATGTAGCCTCAATCTCCGTAAGATCCTCAGCTGTTACCTCCGCACGCTCGATCTTCTTAAAGCTCGTCTGTGACTGTGAAGCGAGGATTCGGTTTACGATCTCGCTCTTACTCATCTCAAGAGAGAAGATCGCTACGGTCTTCGAATACATACTTGCCACGTTGGTGGCGATATTAAGTACAAGCGCCGTCTTACCCATACCGGGTCTCGCGGCGATGATATTCATGGTACCGGGCTTGAAGCCTCCGGTTATATTGTCGAGATACTTGAAGCCTGTCTTGACGGTCTTAGTATCTCCGCCCTTCATAGCCGCTTTCAGGTCTTCGAGATTTCTTCTGGCGATAACCGCGATACTCTCGAATCCCGATTCATCTTCCTCCGCCTTAAGCAGATTCAGCTTCGAAATACCGGTATCAACGATATCATTAACGGAACCTTTGTGGTTAACGGCCTTATCATGGAGATCATCGAGCGTAGATATAAGCTTTCTCGAGAGACTGTTCTTGGTAACGACCGAGATATAGCTGTCAGCAGCCGAACGAACTACTGTTATATTAGCGACATCGTATACATATTCGTCGCCTCCGGCCTGCTTGGTCTTCCCCATAGCCTGGAGTTTGTCACATACGCTTATTCTGTTAATCTGTCCGCCTTCGATATAGAGCGCACTTATGGCCTCATAGATAGCCTTATGTCTGGCGTCAGAGAAATCATCCGCCACTATTCTTCTCATGACAGAAGACTCGAGGGCTTCCCTGTGCCTCATGCAAAGAGAAAGGACTGCCTTCTCGGCCTCCAATACATTGCTCGCGGAATTATTCTCTCCGGTCAAATTGTCCAGCTGATCTCTGTCGGACATCAAAGAGCCTCTACTTCAACGTTAATCTGACAGGAAACCTTTGGATGAAGCTTGATCCTTACGCCGCAGGTACCGATGCTCTTGATGGGAGCTTCGATAACGACCTGCTTCTTCTCGATCTCATATCCGTTCTTCTTCAGAAGATCGGAAACATCCGCTGCAGTAACGGCACCATAGAGCTTTCCGCCCTCGCCGCTCTTCATTTTCATTGTAAATGTCTTATCACCGAGATCCTTGCTCAGCTCCACAGCAGCCTCATAAGCTCTCTTCTCGTGCTCTGCACGCGCACCCTGCTTAAGCTTGACCTCATTAAGGTTAGCTGCTGATGTCTCCTTGGCAAGTTTCTTCTTAAGGAGGAAATTTCTGCCGTAACCGTCGCTTACTTCTACGACCTGTCCTTCCTTTCCGACTCCCTTGACGTCCTGTAAAAGAATGACTTTCATACTTTCCTCCCGTATTCTTCTTATTTTAATGCGCGATTAAATAAAAATCGGGCACCTTCGAAGGTGCCCGATAATTATATACCATCCGAGGGGCTTTTACTATCAGCCTGCATCGTAAGGAAGAAGAGCAACCTGGCGTGCACGCTTGATAGCTGTTGTAAGCTCTCTCTGGTGCTTAGCGCAAGTTCCTGTCATTCTTCTGGGGAGGATCTTACCTCTCTCGGAAATGTACTTGCCGAGGCGTGCTGTATCGAGGAAATCGATCATCTCAACCTTCTCGGCACAGAATGAACAGGTCTTTCTTCTGTTTCTTCTGGGTCTCATAGGGCTTCCGCCGAACTCGCGGCCGGCCTTTGCTTCTCTGACATTGTTCTCAGCCATGATTATTTCTCCTTAAAAACTGATGTTTCCCGTGTCGTCATCGATCGGGAACGGAAGGCTCAACTCGTCGTCAGAACCCTGGAAAACAGTGTCATCGGACATATCCGGGACGATCTGTCTGTTGGGCGCTACCGGAGCCGCTGCTGCAGTTCCGCTTGCCGGAGCCTGATCCTGTCTTGAATATCCGCCGTTGTTAGAACGTGCATTGCCGTTATTGTTACCGTTGGAATTAGCGGAATCGACAAACTCTGCCTCATCTACAACTACATCGGTCACATAACGCTTCTGACCGCTCTGGTCATCGTAAGTCCTTGTCTGGATACTTCCTACGACTGCGATCTTGGAACCCTTATGGAAGTAAGAGCTGATGAAGTTCGCTGTCTGTCTCCACGCTACGCAGCTTATGAAGTCTGCCTGGCGCTGACCGTTCTGATCCTTGAACTTCCTGTCAACCGCGATCGTGAATCTGCATACAGTTACCTGCGAAGCAGTATTCTTAACTTCAGGATCCTTTGTAAGTCTTCCGATTAAAATAACTTTGTTCATGTTCTGCCTCCGTAATCGGGGTTTTACTCACCGATGCGGACAACTAAGAAACGAAGAACACCTGATGTGATCTTGAGAACACGCTCAAGCTCTCTGGGGAATTCAACGGGTGCTGTGAAACGAACCTTGTAATATGTTCCTTCCTTAGCGTCGTTGATCTCGTAAGCAAGCTTCTTGGTTCCGAGATTGTCGAGAGCATCAACTGTTCCAACCTGTGCGATCTTAGCCTGAATGCTCTCGATAAGAGCATTAGCAGCCTCTTCACCTGCAGCAGGATCAAGAACTACTACCAACTGATACTGATTTGCCATAGTTTCACCTCCTTATGGACATTAGGTCCGGCATCAAGTGCCGAACAAGGATTATGCCGTTATCTAAAAAACAGCAAGGGTGAGAATATCACAGCAAAAGCCGTTAAGTCAAGTTCCTTCAATAATCTTAAGTGTACGCGTCAATAATCAAAAACCTGTATTTGAGTCAATTATAGACTGAGGGAACCCGTTTGTCTATAAAAACCGAACAATTGTTTTGTTACAAATCAACAGAATCTGATAGCCCCGAGATCTTTGATGATATACGGGAACAGAATCTCTATCCAGGCCTTAAGAGCGGAGACGGTATGCTTATAGACCTCTATGTCGCCGCCTGACGGGTCATTTATGGCAACGGAAGCGACACTTCCATCCTCGCTCTTCATTACGAGTCCCTTGGAGGCCATGTAAGAACTTAAAGAGAACACTCTCCCCTCGAGTTCGGGATAAGACTGAAGGATCTCGAACGCCTGCGGATCGCTGATCGTGAGAATGAGATCGTTGCAGTCATAGGAGGCGACTTCGGCGCGCTTGGACTGATGGTGCGCTATCGTGCCGCCTATTATCTCAGAATAGGCTTCGCATGCCGACGCATCAGGATACCTGCCGTCCTGCGCATAGAGGCCGGCCGACTCGGCATAGAGT
>CAMNNN010000006.1 GCA_946545505.1 uncultured Clostridia bacterium | reverse complement strand
GACATTCAGCTTGGGAAGCTGACACTCTACCAACTGAGTTAAACCCGCATAAAGCCTTATAATTCTATTTCAGTATGAAATTGATGTCAATTTGATCAGGGGGCCATGATGATCCTTGAATCACGGCAGAACTTAACGAAATCATCACACATTTCGTGACGGAAAGTGACATTTCCCGACTCGTCCTTAAGCTCATAAGGAACCCAGAACTGCTGGTCGGAGAAATTCGCCCATGTAAGGAGATAAGAACACCTCGATCCAGCCTCAGACGAACTGAAGAAAGACAATAATTCGGTAAACCAATTCGTGATTTTGTTACCGGAAGGAGCGAGTCCTTCATAATAACCTTCGCCCGAATCCAGAACCCGAATGCCTATCTCCGTTACCGCGTAGGGCTTACCGTGCTCGAGCGATGCCGCCCACATTACTTCCAGAGACTTCTGCAGATTATCATAGAACTTATCAGTATCCGAAGGACGGTCACGGTAGATATCCATACCGAGGATATCTATATAATCGTCACCAGGGTATCTTTCCATGTACTGCTTAACGCTGTCGAAGAAACCGTTCGGAGAATACGCATATGCAAAAGACTTAACGCCCTTCTCATCCTGAAGGTAATTCACCGTATATCTGAACAGTTCGATGTATTTGTCATCCGTAAGGTACTTTCTGCCCCACCAGAACCAGTCGCCGTTATCCTCATGGAGAGGCCTGAACAGCATAGGGATGGGCTCACCGTCCACATCAACACACAGCGAAGCAAACTCCGCGATCTTATCAAGGAATCTGCGGTATTTCTCATTCAGATCACCGCCCGGGAGAATACGTTCTCCCACATTGCCGTCAGTGAAATTAGGAGAATAATCGAAGAAATCATCACCGCCGAGTGAAAAATTAGGCATATGGGAAGACAGAGTTATCAGGCAGCCTTCGCGGTAAAGTTCCTTCGTTACCCTGATAAGCTGCTCGAATGTTCCCTCATATCCGAAGAAACTCAATGTATCTATTCCGACTACGGCAGGGTGTTTGCCGACAAGGTTCTTGATATCTGACTCGGTTCCGTCACAATTAGTTATCGATACACCGATATGGCCGGCATTCTGATGTCCGAACATGAAATCATTCGAGTAAGCGACATCTTCTATCCTGCCCAAAAGCCTGTAAACACCCGGTGCACGCTCGTTTAACATTGTTACAAACCCCTAAATATCAACCTTTCTTCGTAAAGTCGCCAAACGGATCGGAAATATCCTCTATATCCCCTCCGAGGTTCTGAATAGCCGACATCATCTCATAGAAAAGCTCTCTGGAGATATCTGTCTGGTGCCTGTTAATGTAATTCTTAAGCATAGGAACCGCCCTGTCGTCACCGTAATCGGCAAGGCAGATAACTGCATAGATTTTGTTTGTCATGGATCGGAAGGCCAGTCTTAATGCATTGTAGATCTCTTCAGACTTCTTCTCCTTGCCGATATTAGTCAGCATTACGACAAGATCCTCGCAGGGACCTTCCATACCGTCATCCTTATGCTCTTCAAGGCGCTCGATAAGCTTGGCAGGCGCCTCATCGGGGAATGATTCGATATATTCTGCGATGGAATCAGCAACAAAGCTGTGAGTCCTCTCGTAGCTCATAAATCTGTCGAGGACGTCGTCGATAAGGCTGGCATCATGCCTTCCGGCCAGAATACGCAGACTCGCCTTCACTTTCTGGAATTCCATCTCAAAGAGCTTATCCTCATCATCCATCTCTTCATCACGCCACGCAGACTCTCTTACCATAGTTCTCGCATAGCCCTCGACCATCGCAGCGTCATCGATCTTAACAAGTGCATTTACAACACTTGCAGGCACGCCGCGGTCAAGCTCAACGGCACAGAACTCAAGGATCTCGGTCAGCTCCTCGAAAGACAGCTTGGCGAAATAATCATTCATGGACATGCCGCCAAGGGACTCCTGAGGCTCAGCCTCCATAAGGATGCTCTGCTCCTCCGTCTCCTGCATGGCAACGCGGTGCAGATACTGCTCGTAAGTTACATCGTCCTCTTCGGGCGGCTTCTCGTCCATCTTATCTGCGAACTCGTCGACCTTCTGTTCGAGAATGAGACCTGCGAGCTCATCATATCTTCTGAGAGTATCAATTACCTTCTGTTCGATCATGTTAATCTCCGTTACGTTATAAAAAAACAGGCTCCGCAGGAAATATACCTGCGGAGCCGCCATGATTGGAGGTGCCACCCGGATTTGAACCGGGGCATAAAGGTTTTGCAGACCTTGGCCTTACCGCTTGGCTATGGCACCGCATTCCTCAAATCGTGCTTGCTTATTATGCAAAAGTAGAAGCCCTTTTGTCAAGTGCTCTGTTAATTATACACGCGCGCATGTTACAATTGACGCATGCGCGGATTATTAATAATCATCAGATGGGAAATCTCCCGAATCTATTCTAACTGGAGACGGGCAGTCGCTACTTTTGTTATACCTGCGGCAGTCATGATGGTCGCCCTTTGCATATTTCCCTACCTGATTAATTATATGCTGACAGGCTCAGTTTCTGAGAAGCCCGTCACCATCGTAAACGCTCCCGATACATTCATCGAATATATTGAACAGACCAAAGGAACAACGGTCTACACCTATAACAGCATGCCTGAAGAAGAGTTTACCGAGCTATGGGAATCCGGCGAAGTCGTTAAGCAGCTTAAGTCCGGCACACTCTTCGTTATATTTAACAGCAATACCCACAGTGTCTATGTCGGCTGCAACGGCAACTCATCTATCGCGGTCAGCAAGGCTGAGAGCTTTATGGAAGTCGTAATGGACCCTTTTAATGATTCTCTCGCAGCACAGGGACAGATAGTATATTCAATGGACGGATTCAACCCCGTCACCAAGCTTCTCGACTACAGATCGGGAGCCAACTTCGGAGCTGCGAGGGTTATTCCTCCCGTAATCGTACTTCTTATCTACTACTGCATCTATTCGCTCACGAGCGATATGTTCGCCTCCGAGCGCGACAGAGGATTCTACGACAAACTCCTTATGACTCCCGTCTCGCCGAAGAGTATTATGCTCGGCAAGATTATCGCGAGCACGATACTTGTTACGGGAGCCTCGTATATCACCTTTATTTTCCTTTTCATTTCGTCGTGGCTCAACCGCAGCAACAGCTCCACTTCCCTTATTCCTTTCGGACTGTTCCTGCTGCCGGACCAACTCGCGGTAATAGCTGTCGTTATTCCCGTGACGGCTTTTCTGTGTGCCGCGATATGCGTAAACATTATCTTCTCCATAAGGCGTATGCAGGATGTTATCCTCAACCTTCAGATGCCGCTCATATATCTGATGGCAGATCTGTTCTACCAGATCTTCTCGGTCAATCCCGGATGGCTTGAATTCACCATCCCGGTGCACGGAAGCATCGCGGTCATCAAGGCCGTTTTCCTGTCGGAGTATAAGGCGTGGCAGCTTATCTGTCTGCTCGTATCGAGCATAGGCTTCACGATCTTGCTCCTCAATAAGACTTTCAAGAAGGAGGGCTACAACCGTTGATAAGTGTAAATGATGTACACAAGAGCTACACCAGAAACAAAGAGACGATCAAGGGTGTAAGCTTCGAAGTTAAAGACGGAATGATCTTCGGTCTGTTGGGACCTAACGGCGCCGGCAAGACCACGCTCATGCAGATGATATCCACGCTGCTCTCCCCCACCTCGGGAAGCATCACCATTGACGGTCTCAATGCGAAGGATAACCTCCTCGAAATACACAAGCGCATCGGCTACCTCACGACAGAGGTAAGACTCGACCCCATGTCGACACCCGACAAGCTGTGGGACTTCTTCGGCGAGCTCTACGGCATCCCCCGTGAGCAGTCACTCGCACGTAAGGAAGAGCTCTTCGGTAAGCTCGGCATCATGCCGTTCAAGGACAAGAGGATCAATGAGCTGTCGACAGGCATGAAGCAGAAGGCTTCCATCGCGATAAGCCTCATCCATAACCCTCCCGTCATCATCTTCGACGAACCGACAAACGGTCTCGATATCCTGACGAGCAAGCAGGTAACGGATTATCTTCTGGAGTTAAAGAACGAAGGACATTCGATCATATTATCGACTCATATCTTCTCAGTCGCCGAGAGCCTGTGCGATGAGATCGCGATCCTCGTCGACGGAAGAATCGTGGCACAGGGTGATGTAGAGTCGCTGACAAGACAGTCTGAAGCGAAGAACTTTGAAGAAGCGTTCTTCAAGATATATGTGGAGCACCATGTCGAAGAATAAAGGACAGGCAATCACAAGGAATATGATCCGGAAGAACGGCCGCGGAGGGACACAGATCTGCGGTACCACCTTCCTGCTCGCTTTGGGATTCGTGTGGACGGTAATCGTGTGCATGTATGCAGCCGTGCTTTACTATGTAGGTTTTAATGACTATACATTCTCATCCCGTTACATCGTCGCAGTTAATGCCCCCGTATCATTCCGTACTTATGAAGAGCAGAATCCTTATGAAGAATCAATTATCTTCTACGAGGAATGGGACGCTCCGTACGACTTCATGAAGATGAGCGATTTCATGCACGAGCATGCGGCGGGAATCGTTATCGTCTTCCCTTCCGAATTCGACGATCAGATCAAGTCAGGAATAACACCTGAAGTACTGTCGTACTACCGTACAGACACACTCGACTACAAAGGTCTGAGAGATGAATTCAGCGATGAGTATCTGGCGGGTTACAAGAGTTATCTGACAGACCTTTTTAATCTGCCGGAGCAAAGCGACTCATGGAACGTCACCAGAGGCGACATACCCACTAACGGCGGTATGTCCGGATTTACTCTTTTCGCGCGGGCCATGGGAAGGAATTTCATTCCCATACTCCTATTCATCGCTCTGCTTTATGCTGCCATGTCTAACGGCACCGAAGCCATATCGGGGCAGAAAGAGAGAGGAACTTTCTCGAGGATACTTCTGACGCCGGTACCTCGTAAGGACATAATCAAATCGTTCACTAACGGCGTATTCATAAGTGCATCAGTACCCGCGTTGGTAATAATCACATTCGCATTTCTGATACCGTTTTACCGCCACCTTACATCGCTTCTGCCGCTGCTTCTCCTGACATTATCCCTGTCGCTGTTTATATCGGCGCTTACGGTAATGATATCCGTAATGAACGACACCGTATCGTCAGCACAGACGGCATTCCTGCCGGTATTCTTCATTCTGGTATCCGTCGCAGTCACTTGTATCAACGGCGGTTCCGATCCCGAGAGATTCTATTATTACCTGCCGGTTTACGGACAGTTCTACGGACTCGGCGATGCATTTAACGGAGAACCTCACATTATCGCCTCGGTTGTATGCTCGGCACTTACAGCATCGCTCGCACTGATCGTAACCTTTATCAGCACGAAGATCCTGTCTTCAGAGAAGTTCACATCACCCACTTCATCAGAGGATGAGAATGCCGGCAATACGCCTACCGTATTCAGCACATTCATCGACTCTGCGATCGGAATGTTCGATGTCATCTTCTTCCCTTTGTTCATACTCTCTGTATTCCAGATAATCGCGATGATTCCGATTGCCGTGGTATATACGGGCAACCCGCTCTACGCTGACTTCATCGCGGATCTTGCCAATGTAAGCACAGTCGGAGAGATCATGGGGAAGGCCATGGAGATCATAGGCATCTTCATGAACGACAGCCGATTCCTCGCGCTCATGTCATTAAGCTATATATTGATAATCCTCTCGTGCATGCGCAAGGCGAAAGGCCCCGCTAATATAGGTCTCATCCGTAAAGACTTCGGAAAACTCTACGGCATGGGCCTCATATGCGGAACGGTTCTCATGACGCTGGTATTCATCGCGCTCATCATCACAGGCAAGGCTGATGTACACGGCATTCAGATGCCTTCGCCTAAGAAACTGTTCCTGTTCTCTGTGATCATGTGGATACCGCAGGGCGCAGCTGAAGAAGTCATGTTCAGAGGCTACATGATACCTAAGGTAAAATCGTTATTCAAAAACAACGAGAAAGCCGGAAGGATAACTGCCATCGCAGTCTCATCGGTAATGTTCTCTGTCTCCCACGCATTTAACGGAGGATTCAATCTCACCGCACTCGTCAACATCTTCCTGTTCGCCGTGCTGTTCGCACTGATATACGAGTACACCGGAAGCATCGCGCTTACATGCGCTGCACACACGATGTGGAATATGTTCCAGGGTAATATCTTCGGACTGTCCGTAAGCGGCAACGAGACCGTGCCTTCAATTATCAACACTACCTACACCGGAAGTGATTTCGGACCCGAGGGAACAATCGAGGCCACTGTGGTAATAATGGCTGCACTTGTGCTTTTCGCTGTTATGAAGCGTAGAAGACAGTCTGCCCCGAATCAGTCTTAACACTGCCGAAAGGCGTTCCGAAAACATCCTGCAGAAGGTCAGCCGTAAGCTCACTGCACACCTTCACTATGTGTCCGTCACGCATGAGGACGAACTCATCGCCGTAAGCTGCAGCGGCGTTTATGTCGTGCATGACAACGATGAATGACTTGCCGTTGTTTCTGACAAGATCAGATGCGGTATCGAGTATGAATTTAGAATGAACGATGTCGAGGCTCGATGCGGGCTCATCCATGATGAACCACTCAGCATCCTGACATACCGCTCGTGCTGCCATACAGCGCTGTTTCTCGCCTCCGGAGAGTGTGTCAAAGATCTGACGACGCTTGTCCTCGAGCTGCATTAAGAATATCGCCTCATTTATATGCCTTACATCCTCTTCGGTCTGATCTGAAAGAAATTTCTTCGCATTATATCTTCCGAGAGCGACCGTATCCTCGACAGTAAGACCTATATTGCCGTATATCTCCTGAGGTATATACGAGAGGTTCCCCGTCTTCGCGAACTTCTTGACGACCGACCGTATGAATGTGGTCTTGCCGCAGCCGTTAGGGCCAAGGATCATTGTGATCTTGCCTTCACTGAAGGTGTGCGAGTTATTATCCAGGATCGTCTTATCACCGAACCCGACAGTCAGATTCTTCACCTCGAGATTCACAGACTGCTCCTCTCTTTGCCGGCCCGGACTCTGCTGCCCATAAGTAGGAACAGGAAGTAAGGCGCACCGATAAGGCTCGTCACGGCACCTATCGCGAGTTCGCCCGGAGCAACAATGGTCTTGCACACGGTATCGCACAGCACCATGAATATGGCGCCGGTCATGAAGCTTAAGACGAGACGGCTTCTCATCTTCGTGACCTTAAAATAAGAGACTATGTGCGGGATTATGAGTCCGACAAATCCGATAATGCCGGAATTAGCGACGCAGAATGCGAGAAGGCATGAGCACGCTCCCATAGCGACGGCAAGAGTCACCGTCTGGTTAACACCGAGCGTCATGGCGGCCTCCTTGCCGAGCTTCATGACATCTATCCTCGGAGCTATGAAAAACAGCACCGGCATCATGAGTGCGATTATCACTACCATTATCTTTGTCTTATCAACTGTCGAAGAGGAGAATGTGCCGAGCATCCACATATATACGCGTTCCATATCGTCGAGGTGGAGCGTCATCAGAACAGTTATGAGCGCACTCATTATCGACGATATCGCGACACCCGCAAGGAGCGTCGAGGACATGTCATATCTGCCGTTCGACGCGGCTACGGTAAACACCATAAGCCACGTTATGACCGCGCCTATGATCGCACCTATATATGCACCAGTGAAAGCTTCGAATAATATGACTCCGTTAAGTCCCGTTACTATAGCAACAGCGGCACCTAACGCAGCCCCCGAGCTGATTCCCAGCACCGACGGATCTGCCATCGGATTTCTGAACACACCCTGCATTATGCAGCCGACTGAAGCGAGTGCTCCGCCTACCAGTGCTGCAGTTATCATTCTCGGGATACGTATTCTTGTGATTATCGTAAGAGTTGTCTTTGTAAGCTCGTCCGATCTTCCGGTAAAGAATTTGATAACGTCGGACAGGCTCGTATCAGAACTTCCGAGGCAACACGATACCGCCATCACGCAGATCAGCATGATGGCGGCTACCGTGAATTTGATCAATAATCTGTCTTTGCCCGGATTATGCTCCTGCATGTGCGACTGCATTAGCATCAAGAGCGTACTCGTATACAGTTCTTACAGCCTCTGCATTACGGGGTCCGATTCTCTCGAAGATATTAGGATCTACAGCGAGAACTCTTCCCTCCTGAACCGCCGTGAGTTCTGTATAAGGCTCTGTCTCGAGGAAGGCTTCATAGCCCCATGTAGGAACGAGGATGATGTAAGGATCAAGCTCGAGAAGTTCCTCTGTGGAGATGGACCATCCCTCGATATCAGCTGCAGCATTCTCACAGCCTGCAACCTCGATGATGTCGTTGATATATGTGTCGCCGCCTGCAGTGTAGTCGCCATACTCGCCGTAGCCCATGCAGTAATAAACTGTGATGCCGTCATCTGCGATTGTCTCAGAAGCCTCATCAGCTACAGCTGCGATGCTGTCGGAGATCTCCATGGCGAGAGCTTCGCCCTCTTCGTGAAGTCCGATAACGTCAGCTACTGTCTCAACATAAGTAGTAAGAGCATCGAGTGATGACTCATCCTTGATGATAACAACTGTGATGCCTGCATCCGTAAGTGCGTTGTAAGCCTCTTCACTGAAGATGGAAGATGCGAGAACAACATCAGGATCGAGAGATACGATGAGCTCAACATCAGGCATATCGATAGCGCCTACGCTCTGAACATCAAATACAGCATCCGGATAATCATCATACTCGGATCTTCCGATGAGCTTATCCTCACCGCCGAGTGCATAAACGATCTCCGTCAAAGCGGGAGATACAGTAACGATAGTCTCGGGTTCTTCCTCGACTGTAACTTCGTTTCCGTAAGCATCAGTAAGTGTGATGGGATAAGCGAATGTATCCTCAGCAGATGCAACGGACTCTTCGGAAATTGAATCCGAATTTGAGCATGCCGTGAAGGCAGCTGCAGCTACGGAAAGGCAGAGTGCCAATGCCAATAACTTTCTCTTCATGATCAAGTCCTCCATGATAATTTCATAAGTACGGTTAACCCGCAACAGATAAATTATATTATAATAATCCGTATGGTAAACAACAGATTTTTCAAGACCTTTACTGTGCTCATTAGTGCAGTTTCTATAGCGTTTATTTCTGCAGGATGCGAGTATATCCTGTACGAACTGACCGAAGATACACCGGAATTTTCTTCCGCTTCTGAATCACTTCCCGAAGGCATCGGACTCGAGGGCCCTTACGAGGTTGAGCGCGTTGTAGACGGCGACACTTTGATCGTATATATCGACGGAGTAAGAACCCGCGTAAGGCTCATCGGCATCAATACTCCCGAATCCGTCGCACCTGAAGAGGAGCGTAACACCGAAGAAGGCGTCGCAGCCTCCGACTATGTTAAGACTCTCATGGACGAAGCAGACTACGAGGTTTATCTCGAATATGACAACGAGCGTTACGACCAGTACGATCGAACGCTCGCTTATGTCTATATCGATTACGACGGCGAAGTCGTCATGCTCGAGAGGATGCTTCTCGAAGAAGGCATAGCACAGACTGTTCTCTACGGCACTAACGACCGTTACTATGACGAATTCTGCCAGCTTGAAGACGAAGCCTCAGGGTCATAACTGACCGTTACAGCGAGAATATCACTCCCGCGAGCGGAGACATAAATATCATCACGAATGAGAAGCACCACGAATTGACTGAGATGAGAGTTGCTCTCTGCTCCGACGGAACGAGTGCATTAAGTTCCACATCAGCTCTTATCTGAATCAGATCATCCGCGAACGCCGCCATAAAGCCTCCGGCTGTCATGACCCAGGCAACCCCCGTGAAGTTCGCGAAGAAGCCGGCAGTCACTACCAGCAGACACATGAGGAAGATGCGGCTGAAAGGCCAATTCTTTACCTTGACCGACAGTGCCGCCCCTATTATGCCTCCTATCGACATCGCGAAAAGAAGCGGACCCAGCATCCAATCAGCTATGCCCGTTAAAGGCAGCTTAGCCTGCAGGAAGAACAGCAACAGTATATCGATGGCTCCGATAAGAGCGTTACGGAATATAAGTCCGGTTACCTTACGGCTGCCCCTAAGGAAACGGAAACTCTCGCTCACAGTATCCTTTATACGGGTGGTGAACTCCCTGTCGGAGTTGTTGTCGATGACTTTGTTTTCTTTAAGTGTCACGGCGACCAGTATCTGTATCGATGCCAGTATGATGCTTATGATATGAGCCTTGGTATTACCGAGCATTACGGCTACACCTGCAGCCAATGTGGCTGCACCGTTTGTTATGCGGTAGATCATGGTCTGATTCGACACATATCTGTCGTAATCGTCCTGCTTATTATTCTCCTTAAGTGTGTCGTAAGCGAGTGCGGAATCAGAACCGCTCGCGAAGTTATAGCTTAATGCGTTAATGCCTATCGAGAAGGCAACGCCCCAGAAGCTGCTGATCCATATAATCCTGGTCACAGCAGATATGATCGAACATACAGACGACAGAAGAAGGCTCTTCTTTCTTCCGAATACATCGGCGAATACTCCGGAAGGAATCTCGGCTGTCAGGCTTACGAGATGGAACACCGTCTCGAGGATTCCGATCTCGATGATACTGTAACCGCATGACACAAGCAGCAGTACCCATGCGGCACCGGCGATCGAGATATTTCCCAGGAAATTCAGCGCATATAATTTACGTAATTGTTTCTTACAAAAATCCATAATAAAACTCCTTGTTGATTCAGTGATCTTAAGGAGTCAGAGCGTCTTTTTCAGATGTGGATAAACTTATGAAATTACCCGAAAAAGGGCGCACTAACCCTGTCGGAGTCTTTGATGAAACCGTTCATAAGCTGAATGTTAGGTGTGATCCAGAACATGATTTACGCCCCTTTCTTAAGTATGTGTCTATGATAATGGAGACCTTGGAAGCTGTCAAATACACTCGATAATTATCCATCTTATGCTGCCTACCCCTTCGATACTCGAGTCGACCGTATTGTCGTAAACGACTCTGTATCTGTCAGATGCATAAGTGTCGATCTCATAAAGAAGATAAGAATAGCCGACGCCGGTATTAATGAGAAATGCGTCGTTATCATATCTCGATCTGAACGCATCCATATCCGCAAGTGATCCGATGCTCATCTGTCCTCTTATATGATCCTCTCCGGAGAACTCACTCATGAAAGGATCGATACGGTTATCGATATGAACCTTAACATCATGGAATGCAAGCCATGATCCTGTATCGAACGAATTAAATACCTTCTCATATCCCTGCGTCTTTATGAACTCCACGGCCTGCGGATCGTAGGCTGACATCTTCTCGATATCGGCGAATGTACCTGTAGGAAGATAAGTACTTACCTGGATAACTGCAAGTCCGATCATCATCACTGTGATGCATCCCGCGAGGACCTTATAGAAGAAATCGGACAGCTTAAGTTCCGGCATCTTCTTAAGTTTGATGACCTCGGAACCCAGCCACTTAAGAAGCGACTCATACTGCTCGGGAGCGAACATCAGATATGCGGCCGAGAAATAAACTACGAATCTTTTATATACGCATGTCATGATGAAGAACATGCAAAGCAAAGCAAGCTTCGTAACAGCTTTCTGCTCGAACTTTCTTATTCCGTCATTCGTCATGAAGCCGATGAGGACCAGAAGAATAAGGACAGCCTGAACGATATTAAAACTCATCGGCTTCCACTCATCCACGAATACCCAGATATCCGTCGCACCGGACTGTTTTAATCCGAACAGCCAGTTTCTGATGCCCATCGGATTAAGAACAGACAGAACAAATCCCGCTGCAATTCCTATGCCGAGGACCCCTGCATCACGGAACTTCTTATACAGAAGTTCAATCACGATGAACACTATATATACGACGAAGAATAAAGGAAGTATTCCTCCCTGAAGCCATCCTAACAGGAAACAGGATACCGCGAATACCGAAGCCTTCGTCACGGGTTTACGGTCAGTCATGAACACAGTCATAAGAAGTGTGATCAGGAAGATCGATGTGACAGACGGACGCACATTATAATCCGGGAATCCGTTAAGCATCGGTGTAAGCGCGATCACCGCCGCAGTGATGAACGGGTGCGCCTTATCCTTGCTGTAACCCAATGCCGTGAAGCCTGTGCCGTAATTAAAAAACATACCGACTGCGATGACTCCCCACAGACTGAAAGTCTTGTACATGAATCCCAGAAGAAGGTACCATCCGCTCTCATGTGCCGTGAACACAAGATTCTCGTGCCAGCTGTAGATCTCATCCGTGATTAGTGTGCCGCGTGCGATATCGTCGAGACCTATCTTGATCTGAATTGCAGTGTCTCCCGTCATGCCGAACATTGACGTTATTCCCGCGAAGGGACTAAAGAGCAGAAGCACAGCCGCACACAGGAAGAAATACGATGCCGTGAAGCGCTTTTCGCGGTGTGTATTGAGAGTATTAAGCTCACGCATGAGGGCTGTTCTTATTCCCTTTCATCTTTTTCTTCATGCTGTACATCTTGCCGTCAGCAAGCTTCAGCGCACCTTCGACGTCGCCCGATGACAGATCGAACTCCTCGATGCCGTAAGCGATCTCGAGCTTGATCCTGGGCTTATATGTCTCGTTGTATTCATCAATCATATTCTTGAACTTGACCTTTGTCTGTTCGAACTGCAGCCTGTCCTTGAGGTCCTCGACAACCACGATAAATTCATCGCCGCCGGTTCTGTAACTGTTACCTATCTGGCCGAAGCTGTTTCGAATGATCTCGGCAGCAGCCTTAATGTGTCTGTCGCCTTCCTTATGACCGTAGTTGTCATTAACCATCTTAAGGTTGTTGATATCGAACTGGATAATGATTCCCTTACCGTGATCGCGCGACTTATTGAAGTCCTCACGATCGGAGAAAGCCATTCTGTTCTTAAGGCCCGTGAGAGCATCCGTGTACGCGAGCTTACTTAATTCCTCTGCCTCGGTCTCAAATCTCCTGTAAGTCATGAGAGCATAGATCTCGTTGACACCGAGAATGAATACGAACATCATAAGACCGATTCTGAAGTAGTATGCAGAATCGATTCCGGGATTGCTTACGAAGTAACGGATAAGGTCGACGATGCCTCCCAATACTACAACGAGAAATGCTACAGCCATAACGATTCTCGTACCGATATGCTTCTTGCTTTCCTTCAGTTCAGAAACAACGCTCATGACAGTATAGATAACAGACGCGAGGCATCCGAAATGATTTATAAGCAGCATGTTGTGGTAAGTCGACACACCCGTGGATGTCAGAACAACTTCAACAATAAGGGCGAGCACCGTGAAAGCTATAATGGCGTTCGCGAATTTAACAAATCTTCTGCCTGTGAGAAGGCACACGAAGAACACCGCGAATCCCGGCAGCAATATAAGGCTTATGTAGCTTACGAAATGCATCGTGATGGGAGTACCCAATACCATACCCGCCACACCGGTGCTGCATGCAGTCCATACTCCGGCGTCGAAGGCGAACACACCCATGGCAGCGACCTCCATTCCCGATCCCGTATTACGGAGCAGGGATAGTCCGCCGAAGACAAGTGATATACCCATAAGCGCGATTACGACAGAAATACAGTAAGGAAGAAGCGATGTCTTAAAGATATCTATAACGAAGGCATTTCCTGACTCAAGGCAAATACTCGTAAAGCTTCCCTTGGATCCTTCGATGGTAGTCGCACGGATCTCTACGACAGATTTGTCGCCGACCGCATCGAGATTGACTTCGTGAGGATAAGAACCGTAGAACTGACCGAATACCGTGAGACTCTTAGGACGGAAACTGTAGATGACATTCCCATCGACCAGAATATCGAAGTAGACATTCTTCGCGAGGAAACAAAGACTCCTTCCGTTGATCTGATCGGATGACATCGATGTCGAGAAAGCAACCTCATCATAGAATGCCGCTATCGTGGATTCTTCTTCACCTTCTGTGATGTACCATTCGTGATCGAGATTGATCCTGTCGCTCTCGTGACCGCCGTTCATTGTCCCCGATATACCGATAATCAGAGTAAAGAAAATCAGCATAACGGATAAAGAGATAACCGTTATGAATATCGGGAATTCATGCTGTCGGTATTTCTCACCCATTCAAGAAGCTGTCTCCGTCTGTATTCTCTACTTTCTCCTGCACGTTGGCTGTATTCTCGGAATACGGATAGAAGACGATCTTCTCTCCGCAGAACATACATCTGCCGAGCATGGGAGTCGCCTTTGATTCCTGTATTGCCTTGCCGCAGCGGGGACAATTCACAATATGAATGTTCTCATAAGCAGGCTTTACTTTCTTGTTTGGATCGAGCACCAGCTCATCAATCTTCGCATAGAGCTTATCGATTGAAACACCGGTATCCTGGATTACTTCCCACATAGCCTGTGTAATGATTTCAAGTTTCTTAACTCTTCCCTGAAGATCATTGACATTCTCCTCACTGTGATCGTGATGAGGATTCTGATATCCCTGCATCTCCGATCCGAAACTTTTGATGTTAGACCCCATCCCTATTCCAATTGGCATATCTATCCATCCTCCTTAATAAAACTCCATGATGATTATATAATTACGCCCGCACAACATCAAGGATAATTGAGAATAAAGAAACCCCTGTCCGCCGAGGTGACAGACAGGGGTAAAACCTTTAAGTTAATGACCGTATCAGCCGTAGTTAAACGATATGATCGATACCTCACTTCCGGAGCCGTCAATGGTTCCGGAGAATGTCTGCGACTGCCCTCCTACTGTAACTCTGACAAGATAGTTAGTCGTCGCATCCGTTCTGTCTGAATAGTCTTCAATCCAGACACTGTAAGCACCCGAAGCCGGAGATTCGAAGTAGATATTCTCTACCGGGTTATCCATAGTTCTTCCGCCTACGTTGGCATCGACATCAAGCTCACCGCCGCCTGCCTCTCTGTTGCTGTAGTAGATCTCAGAACCGTCAGGAGTAGACACATGGAGATCGAGGTCATCATCACTATCCCAAAGCATCGATATAGTGATATCTCCGGTACCTGCACCGAGTGAATCGAGAACGCTGTCGAGAGCCGACTCGTCAGTACCGGATCCATCACTGCCGCCGTAAACGAACGTTATGATATCGATCTGTGTACTCGAACCGTCAATAGTGCCGGTGAAGGTCTGAGACTGATCTCCTACAGTTACTCTTACGATATAATCCGTAGGCCCGTCCGATCTGTCGGAATAATCAACGATGAATACCGTATAGGTTCCGGGCTCAGGATCAGAGAAGTATATATTCTCGATCGGGTTATCCATCGTTCTTCCGCCGACGTTGGCATCTACGTCGAGTTCGCCTCCCTGAGCACTTCTGTTGCTGTAGTAAATGTGCGATCCGTCAGGAGTGTACATATGCAGATCGAGGTCATCGTCCGTATTCCAGAGCATGGATACGGTGATCTCACCTACACCTGCCTGTACGGAATCAAGAACGGACTCGAGAGTCGACTCGCTTATACCGCCGCCGGTATAAGTGAATCCAGCTATCTCAAGTGTCGTCATAGTTCCTTCGATAGTACCGGAATAGATCTGTGACTCACCGTTGATAGTAATCCTTACGAGGAAGTTAGTCGCACCGTTGGATCTGTCCTCATAATCGTTGACATAAATCCAATAGTCACCATTGACCGGACTTACAAAATAAACATTCTCGACAGGGTTATCCATCATGTTGGTAACAGTATTTGCATCAATATCAAGATATCCGTTCTGAGCCTCTCTGTTGCCATAGTAGATCTCAGATCCATCAGGTGTGAATACGTGCAGGTCAAGGTCGTCTTCGCTGTCCCACAGCATCGATATCGTGATATCACCATATCCTGCATCAAGGGATGCGAGGATAGTGGACAGTGTGTCTTCATTGACCGGTCTGTCCCACTCGATGTAGAAGCCTCTGTGGTACTCGACATCGTCATACTCTGTAAAGCCCCACTGACCATAGTTATACAGGAATCCATAGTATCCGTAATCACTATAATTAGCAGGCTGATCCGGACAGACATCAGTGTATGTAACGGGCTCACCTGTTACCCAGTAATACTCACCACCAGGTGCGATAAGACCGATCCATCCGTAAGTATCAGGGAAGCTTCCAAGCAGGAAGTCTCTTTCCTCTGCACTATCGATAGTAACAAGATGTCCACCGTAGGACTCGGCAAAATCTCTTGCCTGCATCCATGTCATCTGTGTATCGATATAGGCATATGAATGACCTGTATAGAAAGTCTGGTTCATGTAGTAACTTGATACATACTCGGAATCATAGATAGAGATCTGTGTTCCGGTAGTACTGATAGTTCCTTCATAATACAGAACCTCACCGCCGATAGTGATCCTCAGATAGTAGTTGGTATCATATCCTTCGGTACGGTCGTTAAACTCTTCGACCCAGATACTGTACTCACCGCTTTGAGGCACGGCGAAATAGATATTCTCCATCGGTTCAAGCGTTCGCTCATTTCCTGCATTCGCATCGTGATCGAGCACACCGCCTCCGCCATAAGGAGTAGCATAGTGAACGTGGCTGCCGTCAGGAGTCAGTACATGCAGATCAAGGTCATCCCAGGAATCCCAGATGAGGGATACTGTAATCTCACCTGCACCGGAACTATACTCTACAATACGCTCTTCGAGCACTGTCTCAGAAAGAGTTACTGTGGTTTCTGAAGTCGTTCTGCTGAATGAAGAGCGGCTCGAAGATCCGCCATCATAATCGAACTCGATGATCATATTTTCTGAATCAGTAAGATCGATCTCGCCTTCGAATTCCTGAACATCGTCACCGATCTGAACGCGTACGATGTAGAACGTGGACATATCTTCTGTTCTGTCTCTGTAATCTCTTACATAGACTTCATAGTGACCGCTCATAGGCGACGGGAAATAGATATTCTCGACAGGGAAATCAGCAAGGTCATAAGAACTTGCATTCATGTCAACGTCAAGCGTTCCTCCGTCAGCTGTTCTGTTGGCATAATAGATGCGGTTCTGCTCAGGTGTGATCACATGAAGATCAAGATCATCATGTGTGCTCCATATCATTGATACGGTAATCTCACCCTGGCCTGCTTCAAGGATCTCTATCTGCTCTTCGAGCGTATTTGTCGTTACCCTGACTTCATATTCGTCTTCTTCGATCGTCTGACCTACGATGACGCCTCTTGTGTTAGAGATGTCGACAGCTCCCGTAGGAGGAATCCACTCTACGATAGTACAGCTTACGGGATCCGGCATGATGTCTACTTCCGCGATAACCGGAGGAGTAAGCGCGCCGTCACCATACTTGTCAGATCTTGTTATCTGATAGCCTCCGACTGAATCGATGATGAACCACTCGGTAAAGCTTGTGCTATGGAATGTGATTCCAACTTCAGAAACAGTCGAAGTATGAGTGGAGATCGATATAGTAGAACCTTCAGATATAATCCTACCCTGCATATCGTCAGGATTGATAGTGATACTGTTGGTATTACTCATTACGAACGTACTGCTCGTCGCACCTACATCAACAAGGATATTGGTGTTGTCGATCGTCGTCGAACCGGGCTTAGGCTCAGTCGAGATCTGGTACATACTTACAGGCTGTCCGTTGAATGTGGAAGTATCTGTACCGGGGATTACTTCGCCTGATAAGAATACTGCATTGGTAAAGCCAGTGCTTGTCTGTACAACGCATTCATTCCACGTTTCGATGTTAGTCGATCTGCCCTCGTATACTTCCTGAAGCTGCTGTACTCTTCTTACAGCAACAGAAGCATCAGCATTGATCTGATCAGCAAGAACGATACACTCTTCAATACTGTCTTCAGGAGTCATCGTGTCGCCAAGAGGG
>CAMNNN010000005.1 GCA_946545505.1 uncultured Clostridia bacterium | reverse complement strand
GATCAGATCCGAGATACTCATCGCCTCTTCCTGATCATGGGTAACAAAGATGGTGGTAATGCCTGTCTCCCTCTGTATTCTCCTTATCTCTTCCCTGGTCTGGAGCCTTAATCTCGCATCAAGGTTGGACAGGGGCTCATCCATCAGAAGAACATCCGGCATCTTGGAAAGCGCCCTCGCGATCGCGACTCTCTGCTGCTGTCCGCCTGACATCTTTCCCGGCTTTCTGTCCATGAGGTCCTCGATCTGTACGAGCTTAGCAACCTCGAGCGCTCTTTTATCCATCTCTTCTTTGGAAAGTCTCGCCTCTCCCTTAACATTCTCGAGAGGGAACTTTATTATCTGTCTTACTGTAAGATGCGGATACAGTGCATAGTTCTGGAACACGAGACCGACTCCCCTCTTCTCCGGAGGCACATCAGTCACATCATTCTCACCGAAATAAAGCTTGCCTTCCGTGGGACTCTCGAGGCCGCAGATCATATAAAGGAGCGTACTCTTACCGCATCCCGAGGGGCCGAGCAGGCATACGAGCTTACCGTCAGGAATATCCAGGGTAAAATCATCCACAGCTTTGATTTCGGCACTCTTCCTGTCCACACCGGGAAAAACCTTAGTCAGATTCTCAATCTTTACGTTCATAGCTTACCGTCTCCGTATCTTAAGGTTCCAAAAAATACTCTATCTTGATCTTAAACTCTCTTACATCAGTCAGCTGCGCAATATCAGTATACGCCGGAAGCACGTTATAATCTCCGCTTTCCGGAGTGATATCGGGTCCGTAGAAGAACACCACGTCATAGCCGTCGCCGACAGCGCTGTCATACTTGATGCCGTCGAATCCGTATCCTCGAACGTATTCTGCTACCAGCTGAGTGGCCACATATTCGATCGGCTTCGCAGTCTCGTTCGGCTTTCCGACTTCAATCGCGAACCGTCTAAGGAAGTCCTGATAGACCGCCATCTGCGGTGAATACTTGGGAGAGAATATATCGACGGCGTTCTCATAGATATTAACCTTGGTCCAGTCGATAACCGTGAGTTTCTTCAGAGTCTTAAAGCGGCCGATAAGAACGCGCTCGTTCGCACGCAGGCGGCCTTCTTTAAGTGCCGTCGCCTCATCCTCGGCAACGTAAAAATACGAGATACCTTCGGGATTCATTCTCCCCGACTGGGAATTACTCTTATCCGCCGGTCCGATGGAGACCTCGTCCAAATTATAGTCACGTCCCCTCTTAAGCTTGGAATCAATGACTCTGGCACGGAAGAGCTCCGTTCCGGGTTCTATCTCTTCTTTAAGATTCTTAAGACATGATTCATACAGCTTATGAAGCATATCCGTACGGCGGTTAGACTTACCGGCACCTCTCGGCGTCAGATCAAAGAAGCGGTTGTAGTACTTGCAGTCATGTTCGAAGTTACGCCATATCCTGTACTGCTCCTCGTCATCGCCTTCTGACTCCAGCTTGATCCTGTACGTCTTCCTGTCGACATCGCATATGCCTTTGAAAAGTTCCGCAGTAAGATCATGCTCCCTGTGGTTCTCCCACTCGAAGAGGATGACACGGTCATTAAGGATCTCAAACACTGAGAGGGAATTCTCATTCTCTTCATGAGTGTCATCATAAGCACGGTCGATGCCTTCCTTAATGAAGGCTCCGAGCCTGTTTATGTCGATCTTGGTGCCCTTGGTACTCTTGCAGAAAGGACACATCTCATCTGATGTGAAACCGTTCGTTCTGATGAAAGCGTGGAACCTGTCACGCTTAGGGTTAAAACAATCACTGCAGCAAAACTTACTCATATCAGGACCCCATAGGAAATGTAAGTGCCATCATAAGGCAGAAGAATACCGCGAATGTCAGTGTACCCTTATCAGAGTGCTTCTCGGCCTGCATCGAAGGTATATTCTCCTCGATTACAAGGAAGGTTATGGCGCCGCCGGTAAGTGCCATGACAAAAGGAAGAACCCCGGGGAACAAAACGCCGATTATGATCATCGCGATTCCGAGCACGGGCTCGATAACGCCGGAGAGAACTCCCATGAGAAATGAGGTGCTCTTTATCTCTCCCCTGTCGTGCAGCGGAGACGAGACGAAAGCTCCTTCGGGAATATTCTGAAGCGCGATTCCGAATGTAAGAGCCACTGCTGCAGGGAGCGTTACGAATATGGACTCATCGATGAATCCCGCGAACACCACTCCCACCGCCATGCCTTCCGGTACATGGTGGATCATCTCGGAGAGCATTATCTTATGTGAATACTTAAGTTTACTTGAAGGACCTTCCTCCGCCTCCATATAGACATGTGCGTGAGGAACGATCTTATCCAGAGCATACTGGAAGATTATACCGATCAGGAAACCTGAAGCCGCCGTTATCACCATGCCGTTATGAACAGATGGGTAAAGCAGTGTCCATACTGCGCATGCCATCATGATGCCGCCCGCCATACCCGTCAGGACCAGCTTGATATCCTCTTCTATCTCCCTTTTGATCACGAACACGAAAGCCGATCCGATGATAGTGCCCAGGAAAGGAATGAGCAGGCCGAACAGGACATCGGTATTACTCATGAACTCGAGAAGGCCGAAGCTCTCGAGCAGAACCTTCGTACCGATGAACAGCAGGATAAATCCGCCCGCAGCCTCTGCACCCGACTGGTATCTGGTACCGAATGCATTACCGATATGAACACCGGCACAGGCAAAAAGGAAAGTAATACATGCGATAACAATGCACGCGAGGACTGTATTTACTATCTCATTGGTGTCCCAGACTTCAACCGGGACTGCAACCAGAGTAACACCGACGGCCAAAGCATCGATGGAGGTGGCTACTGCGAGCGGAAGCATGGTCTTAAAACCGAATCCCGGCTTCGTCTCTTCCTCTTCTGGTCCGAACGCTTCCCTTATCATGTTCACACCCAGGAAAGCGAGCAGTGCAAATGCAACCCACGGAGCTACCTTATCTATAAAGAATGAGAAATATGAACTTAAGAAGTAACCGGTCATCGGCATGAGAAAGTGAAAAAGGCCGAACCATACTCCGCAGATCATCACCTGCTTAAATGTGGCTTTCTTTGTCTCAATGCCTTTGCAGATCGATACAGCAAAGACATCCATCGACATGCCTATCGCGAGAAGCAGTAATTCAACCAGTCCCATGGATTATCCGATAACCCTATTCTTCCGGCAGACTCTCCTATAGCTTACCCTTAAGGATTGATTCCTGCGTAAGCACAGATTCCAGCGAACTCGGCAGAACCCGAGAATCCGTAGAATACGTCTCTTCTCGAAGCTCCGTCTGCAAGTCTCGTGAGCCAGTAGTGATAACCCTGGGCCTCAGGGTCTCTGTCGAGGAATGTTCTGTACAGTCTGGTTACATACTCCTCGTTGGACATATTCGTATTAAGGAACTCCTGGCTGAAGAAGAATCCGTATGCAGCCTGGGTACCTGTTATCTGTCTGCTCGCGAGTCTGTTTGTCCAGTAATCGAGTCCGACAGAATCAGGAGCTCTGTTAAGTGCGACTGAATACAGCCTGCTCGCGAAATTACGCACAAGGCTTCCGTCATTTACTCTTACTGAAGCGCAGTATGCCACGCCGTTGTACTTACAATACACGTTCGCTATGCCGGATGTCTTACCGGTGGCATTACCGACATTATCTACGGCCACGAGATCCGGAGTGCCGCTCCACCATGTTGTGGGAAGGATTCTGATACCCGTGTAAGTCAGTCTCTTGCTGTAACCCTGAACGGAGATAGTGGCGACAGCGGCAAGCTTGGTCGTGGAACCGATCATGCATGAACCAGCAGGAACAGTTACGGCAACGCCGCTTACATAATTGGCGCCTATCTCGGCGAGCTGGGAATTGTACTGTGATACATCGATCTTGCTCTCGTCGAGACCGCTCTGGTTCGTGAACTCACCTGCCTGTGTGTTATTGAAGCCTGCGATACCGCAGTATGTGTTCGAAGGATTGATAAGCGCTGCATAGTGTGCACTGATACTTGTGCTTCCGGAAAGCCATGCTGACTTTTCCGAGTACCACAGTGAGATACCTCCGGGGATATTGCCTCCCCACGCGAGAACCTCAGCGAAAGATGCAACGTCGTAACTTGAACGCCAGCAGTCCTCCCCCGTAGTCTTAATATGGTGACATGTATAAGTAGCCTCAGCTGCACGGAGCATTGCCATCTCCTCAAGACCTCTGGACCATCTCAGCGGAACATAATCTGCCATAGTAAGACCGCGTCCGCGGTTTCTCGGATCGGGATATCCGTTCTGGCAGGCTTCAAGTCTGTAGCTGTTGATCTGATTAAGGATGGCTTCCTTGGATGTCGTATCGAATGTACCCATCAGCTGCATGAATACGTTACCGGATCTCGGAGCATTAACATTACACCTGTGAGCTCCGGTAGCGATCGCATCAGCTATGATAGCCGCAGAATCAATAGCATCATCAGCCCTTGACGATACCGGCATCAGAGCCGATAGCGGAAGGACCGCAGCAATAAGCACAGACGCTAATATCTTCTTAATCGTATTTCTTAACATAAGACTATACCCCCGAACAGTATGAGCATACTCGGTTATTATACCATTTATTGTCCCAAGACATAAAAACAGGCGGGAATCAACTCCCGCCTGTTTGTCTTATCAGATTACCATCAATTAATAATCGTAAGATGTAGTTGCGTAAGAAGAGAATGCTGCGAGCATTGAACCGATTGTGTTATCGATTGTATCGCAGAGAGCCTGAGCTACCATTGTGTTGGAGTCAAGCTTGGAAGGGCTGGGGATACCGAGATATCCGCAGAACTCATCAAGATACTCAACCGTGTTATTAACGCTTGCACCGATAACAATAACAAGATTCTCGCCGTTAATGTATGTAGCTACGCAGATATCACCCGTAAGATCGAATGCAGCATCGAGATCTACATCCATATCCTCGATGTAACCGTATGTCTCGGACTCAGCGAAAGCTGCGAGGAAATCCTCAACAGATACGTGAACCTTGAGGTAACCCTCATTCTTGCCTACGTAGTACTCATCAGAACCGAGATCTTCTACATCGATGTCGTACTCATCAAGATTGTCTGCCATACCCTCCAGGATATCAGCAGCCATATTAGTGTCAGTAAGTGTCATCTGGATTCCGATTACTGCGTTTACATCAAGATCAGCAAGATCCTCAGGATCATTGATATCATCAACATTCTGGTCCATCTTTGCAAAGATAGTAGCATTATCGATATCATCAGCCTCGATGATTGAATCTACATCAGGTGCCGAGATACCGTACATTGACATCCCGGAAGAAGACGTGCTGGACTCATAATCACTGTAGAGATCTTCGATGTCGTCGCTGTCGAGAACACAGTAAATACCATCTTCAAGATCGGACTCTTCGACTTCATTCATGTCATCATAATCGAATTCTTCCGCTCCCATCTTATCGCATGCACCAACAAAATCAGCACTTGTGATCTTCTTGACCTTAGCGCAGCCTGCAGCAGCAGCTACCATAGAAGCAGCAAGAATCAAAGAAATAACCTTCTTAACCTTCATAAAATCTATCCTCCTGTCGATAAATCATGATAAATATACTTGACAACTGTTCAAATGTAAAGAGTTATCAGAAATCGTAAAATTCGTAGTCATCGTAGCCCATTGCAAACAATCCGGAATAATCATTAAAGGTCTCAATGATACCGTCTGTCAGAATCTGACTGTTAGGGAATCCTGCGGGATTATCGACATTAAGAGCAGAACAGAAATCCGATGAAAGCTCCGACTCACAATTAAGTGAACCCCCAACCAGAATAAGGATGTTACCGTCTGCAATGAGGATCTCGATTCCGGCATGTCCGGTAAGGGCAGAGAATGCCTCCTCGACTTCTTCTATCTCATCATCTGAACTTGCACGATCTGTCAGAGCTTCCCAAAAATCCGATGCAAGGAAATCCTCCATAGAGTCGGCTATGTCGAGGCCAAGCTGAAGAGAAGCGTCGTTCTTGCCCTGCTTAAACTCAGACGCACTCAGATCATCCATATCAATGTTGACCTTACGGAGAAGGTCGTCAATACCGTCGACGATATCATCGAGAGTCTGTGCATCATAATCTTCGAGAGTAATCTGAAGGCCGAATACAAAATCAATCTGAACATCCTCAAGATCTTCCGGGTCCTCTACATCATCGATATTCTCGGCGTCCCACTTACCGAAGAGCGTGGCCTCCTCGACATCATCAAGATCAATACCGAGATCCATTCCGGACATACGCAGATAAGGCTCAACATTACCGATGACATTGTCCTCGATAAAGTCACGATCAGCTACGAAGTAGAATCCGTCAGATAACGAATCATCATTGATATCGTGAGGATCGTCATACTCTTCGAAATCCATGTCTTCACAGACATTTACGACATCTTCGCCCGTTACGGACTTAACCTTCGAGCATCCTGCCGCACTTATTGCAAATGACATTGCAAGTATTGCAGCTACAGTCTTCTTCATCTTCATTTTCTTATATCCTCCCTTTTTATTTGGATACTTATTCAAACAGCGGAGTCGAGAAATATCTTTCCGCCGTATCGGGAAGGACAGTAACTACAGTCTTGCCTTCCCCGAGTTTCGCCGCGAGCTTCACGGCCCCTGCAACATTCGTCCCCGATGAGATGCCGCACATGATGCCTTCCTTGGAAGCTAGTTCCTTCGACATGGTCAAAGCTTCTTCATCCGTTATGATTGCAATATCATTATATATGCCGGTATCAAGTATCGGAGGAATGAGTCCGTCACCGATACCCATCTGAATGTGAGTTCCGATCGAACCTCCGGACAGGATAGCCGCATGCTCGGGCTCGGCCGCCCAGATTACGACTTCGGGGTTAGCTTCCCTCAACGCCTTACCGATGCCCGTGATAGTACCGCCGGTTCCGATTCCGGAGACAAAACCGTCTACCTTCTTACCGCATGCCTCGAGGATCTCCCTCGCTGTATTCTCATACTGAGCCTGAACGTTGGCGGGATTCTCGAACTGCTGTGGAATAAACACCTTGGGATCCTTCTTCTGCATATCCTGAGCGATATCAATGCACTCTCTGATAGCAAGACCGATATCCCCGTCATCGTGAGTAAGAATTACTTCCGCACCATAATGCTCTACAAGCTTCTTACGTTCGATGCTTACGGAATCGGGCATAATGATTATCGTCCTGTAGCCCCTTACCGCGCCTATAAGCGCGAGCCCTATTCCCTGATTACCGGAAGTGGGCTCGACTATTATGCTGTCGGGCTTTAAGATTCCTTCGTCTTCCGCCTTGATGATCATGTTAAGTGCAGTTCTTGTCTTGATGGAACCTCCGACATTAAGGCCCTCGAACTTAACGAGAACTTCGGCGCACCCTTCGGGCACGATCCTGTTGAGTCTGATAAGCGGCGTATTACCTACCGCATCCAAAATGTTATTGCATATCATTTATAACGTCACCGTAACCTTAATAAGATCCTCATCCTTAGAACTGTGACCGGCGAGGATCTCGAACTTGCCGGGTTCTATTACCGTCGACCCGTCAGGCAGAACCAGAGAGAAAGCCTCGTCATCAAGTCTGATGCTGACCTTCTTCGTCTGCCCCGCATCAAGCTCAACTCTCTCGAAGCCGGCAAGATTCTTCACTGCAGTCATGACGGAACTGACTACATCGTTCACGTATACCTGCACTACCTCGACGCCCTTGCGCTTGCCATTGTTCGTAACATTAACCGTCACCGTCTTAGTTCTCTTGTTGAACTTAAGATCAGAGTACTCATACCTTGTGTAAGACAAACCCTGACCGAAAGCGTAGAGCGGCTGCTCGGGGCAATCAACATAACGGCCCTCATGCCACCCCGGGAACTGATTATAGTACACCGGGAGCTGACCTGTCATCACAGGGAACGAGATGGGAAGTCTTCCACTCGGGTTAAGTTTGCCGAAGATTACCTCGGCAACAGCCTGTCCGCCGTACATACCTCCGTTAAATGCACAGATAAGAGCATCTGACTTATCAGCTGCCTCGGTAAGGATGAGAGGCTTGGAAGCTATCGATACCGTTACCATCGGAACATTAAGCGTAGATAGCACACGGATGAGAGCCTCCTGCATTCCTGAAGGAACGAGGTCGGCTCTGTCATTATACTCACCTGCCTGATTGTAGTTATCACCTATAGCCACGATGATAAGATCGCAGTCCTTAGCCATGGAAGCAGCGTCGTTGATGCAAGGCATTTCCTGATAGAACGGAGCCTTGTGATCATTATCGATATAGCACTGCTCCATAAACTCGGGGATACCTGCGAAGTTGCCTTTGAAGTAATCCTTACGATTGACGCTGCAGCCGTATGAATAGCACACTTCAATACCCTTTGGCTCCGCCAGTGCCTTAATGCCCTCAAGCAAAGTCACATAAGGTCTTACGGGCTCCTTCTCTATACCGGGAACAGGATGTGTAAAGTACGTCCAGTCACCGTACTGGGCACGTATATCATCGGAATTGGGTCCGATGACAGCGATCTTTCTTATCTTTCTGCCGCTTCTTACGGGAAGCACACCGTTATTCTTCAGAAGTACAACACTGTCGCGCGCAGCTTCCAAAGCAACATCATGATGAGCCTTGCAGCCGATGCTTCCGGGCACACCCTTCTTAAGAGGCTTCTTCCAGAGGTTAAGGCGGTACTTGACCGTGAGGATATGTCTGACGGCCTCATCAAGATAGGACTCCTTGATCTTGCCGGACTTAACCTGTTCGATGATGGCATCGTAGAACTCGAGAGTAGACATGATCATGTCGTTACCGGATTCGACCGCGATCCTTGAAGCATCGCCGTGGTTATCGCACACCTTCTGGCGTCTGATCAGTGCATTAACCGTATCCCAGTCAGTGACAACGAAACCGTCGAAACCGAGCTCGTCACGAAGCAAACCGCGAAGAGCCTCACTGTTGGCCGTAAGCGGAACTCCGTCGAGCGAACCGTATGCCGTCATGAATGTGGCACAACCTGCGTCGACAGCCTTTCGAAATGGCGGGAGAAACTCATCCCTTACCTTACGCATCGTAAGCTGAGTGTCATACGAATCACGTGCACCTGTAGCTTCACCGTAACCGATGAAGTGCTTTGCACACGCAAGGACAGAAGTATCATCGCTTAAGTCTTCTCCCTGGTAGCCCTTGATGATAGATACACCGAGCTCACCCGACAGGTACTTGTCCTCACCGAAAGTCTCATCCGTCCTTCCCCACCTGGGGTCCCTGGCGAGGCACAGGATGGGAGAGAATGTCCACTGTATTCCTTCTGTAGCTACCTCAGTAGCAGTGACCTTGCCTATCTTCTCTACGAGATCTCTGTTCCAGCTGCAAGCCATGCCGAGTTGGGAAGGAAATACGGTAGCATCGTGATTCAGGCAGTGTCCGTGAACAGCATCGATACCGAAGATCGTCGGTATCTTGAGTCTTGATTCCTCGCAGGAGATACGTGAGAGTTCCTCCATCTCCTCTCCGAGAACATTAAGGAAAGATCCCACACCCTTACGGGCCCACTTACGGGCCTCATCCATTCCAACAACGGAAACGGGCACCTGAAGCATCTGCGCAGCCTTCTCTTCGACCGTCATCTGACTGATGAGATCATCAATGAAGTTTTTCTTCTTAGCCATGGCTTGTATTTCCTTTACTTAGAATCGCCTAATAATTTTACACTAGTGACCGTCACGGTGCATGGAGAACTTGTCCATCGGATAGTTCTCCAGGTTCTTAAGAACGCTCCTGTCATCGGCCTGATCGAGCAGAGTATTTCTCGCCTTCGTAATCTCGGCCTCGGTCTTGTGCTTGGAAGGTCCGCCTACGCATCCGCCCGGGCAGATCATACCCTCGATGAAGTCGGCCTCTATCCTGCCTGCCTTAAGAAGCAGGAGTGCCTTACGGCACTCGTCGCCGCCGGCACAACGCTCGAGTGTGATGGAGTCCGTATCGATACCGCGCTCGCGCATAACTTCCATAACGGCATTGGCAACGCCTCCGCTTGTGGCAAATCTCTTACCCCAGACAGAAGCCTCCTGATACCCGTCGCTCACGGGCTTGATCTCCATATCCCTGGAGCGGATGAGAGCGCGCAGCTCGCCGTAAGTGACAGCGTAATCTGCCGTGCCCGGAATGGTCTTATCGTTGGCCTCCGACTTCTTGGCGATGCAGGGTCCGATAAAGACCGTAACACAGCCGGGATGCGTAAGCTTTAAGTATCTGCTTATAGCAACCATGGGAGAGACAGTCTGCGACATATTCTCCTTATACTGATCGGGGAAGTGCTTCTTGAGCATGTACTTAAACGCAGGACAGCAGGATGTGGTCATCTTACGTCCTTCCTTAAGTGCCTCCGCCCACTCAAGAGCCTCATATGCAGCCGTCATGTCGCCTCCGAGGCCTACCTCCACCATGTCGGCGAAGCCCATGTCCATCAGAGTCTTACGGATGGAGCCCATGGTGATGTCGGCGCCGAACTGGCCTTCAGTAGCAGGTGCCGCCATAGCGATGACTTCCTTACCCGCGAGTATGTCCTGAATGATATTAACCAGGTAAGTCTTGGATCCTATGGCACCGAAGGGGCAGCTGTGGATGCAGTGTCCGCAGTGAATACACTTGGTCTCGTCTATCTGGCACAGACCGTACTCGTCGTAAGTGATGGCACCTACGGGGCACGCCCTCTTGCACGGACGGACCTGATGGATGATGGCCTCATAGGGGCATGCATTCGCGCACTTTCCGCACTCTTTACACTTATGAGGATCGATATGCATGCGAAGCTCGCCCTTGGAGATCGCATCGAACTTACAAGAATTAAGACACGCCTTACCCAGACAGAATCTGCAGTTATCGGTAACAACGAAAGACTGGAGAGGGCATGAGTCACAGGCCGGGTTAATTACCTGCACCACATTGTGATGCTGCTTGTCAGGCTCAGCGGTAGGGCAAAGGCCCTTGGCAAGTCTGATTCTCTGGCGGTTTATCTCCCTCTCCTTGTACACACAGCAGCGGTACTCGGGCTTAGGTCCGGGGCTGATCTTATAGACGAGCTGCTCCTCATTCTCGGGGGTGAGTTCACCCTTCCAGGCGAGGCGGCAAACCTCCTCCATAATGAAATGCTTAAGCTTTACGATGCCCTCATCATTCTTAACCATAGCTTATGTAAACTCCTTTAATACTGCTTGTCCGTCATCGATCACGATGTAAGATGGTTTGCTTCCCCCCTTTGGGATAGAAGGCGAACCCGGGTTCATAAATCTGATCCCTTCCTTAACTTCATCGACGGTTACATGCGTGTGTCCTGACAGAACCACGGTGCCATTGCTGATATAAGACTTAAGTGTCTGCTCGTTATAGATATGTCCGTGAGTGGCGAAGAAGACCGTATCGCCGCTGACGATATATGCATAGTCAGCCATGCAGGGGAACTTTAAGACCATCTGATCAACTTCCGCCTCACAGTTACCGCGCACCGCAAGTATCCTGTCGGCATAGCCGTTAAGGATCTCGATCACTTTCTTGGGATCATAATGCGCGGGCAGATCGTTCCTGGGTCCGTGATAGAGGATGTCACCGAGGATCACCAGGCGGTCGGCCCCTTCAGATACAAAAGTATCCACAGCCCTCTGAGCCCAGTAAGAGTCTCCGTGAATATCAGAAACTACGAAAAACTTCATAAGTATTGAACTCCAATGCTTTTATCACTTGATTATACTATAATCGTTCTATGACTGACGCATGGAAAAAGACTATCAGGGACATAACGATAATAATAATTGTCGGAATTGTTTATTACTTTATCAACCGGTTCACGGGGTTCGGCCTTAAGTGTGCATTCCATGAACTGACCGGCCTCAAGTGCCCCTCATGCGGCATCTCCCATATGTTCATTCATCTTGCAGAAGGCGACCCCGGAAGCGCTTACAAGGACAATCAGTTCATGTTCTTCACCTGGCCCCTTATCGCAGCAGAGATCATCTACCTTCTTCACAGACACGAATCCCGTGAAGACATACCCAGATGGAACATAGCCGTCATATCTGTCTTCACCGTCCTGCTGTTCATATTCGGCGTTTACAGGATCGTGATGCATTTCTGACATTATCTTTAAGATATGTTTAAGGCTCTAATTATAAGTAGTAAACATCATAAAAACGTGATATATTACTGATAATTCATGGAAGGAGAGTATTCACAATGGAAAACAACAATGAAGCTCAGTACTATCAGCAGCCGGAGCCTACATGGAACAACGACGCTCCCTCAGCTAACGCAGGTGACGGTAACGCTACTGCTGCATTGGTTACAGGTATTCTCGGCATTATCTGCTGCGGACCTTGTGCTATTGCTGCTATCATCCTCTCTATCACAGCCAAGAACAAGGGCACATCTAAGAGCGGAATGGCTACAGCAGGTCTCGTACTCGGTATCATCGGATGCGTAATCTGGGTAATCGGTATCATCATGAACATCGTTAACCCTATCGATTACAGCCAGTACTTCGGCTGATATCTGCCGGATTCGATCAGTAATTGATCATGAGAAAAGGGAACTCGGAAGAGTTCCCTTTTTCTTATTGAAAATGCCTATATGTTAAAGAAATAAAACCAAATCCTTAGGAGGTAATCATTGTGCGAGACCTAAGTCCCGCTATAGTTTGATCATCGTACATCGGTCTCACCCCTTTCACGTAAAACGTTTATCTTTTATGGTTTTATCTTATCATCAGCACCCGCTGATGTGTATTAAATAAAAGTGAATAAAGTTAGGCAAAACTGTATGAAAGAGATATAGCTTTCATATGAAAATTATAAGATAGGTCCTCCGAGTGAATCCACGAACTGTCTCGCGATTCTTGCAGAACGCCCGCCGCCCCTCATAGCAAACAGTTCGGCTGCCTGCGCGAGCTTTTCGCGGTCTGCCTCGATTCCTCTGAGTTTACAAAGCCCCTGAACGATCTCAAGATATGTGTCCTTATTGGGCTTATCGAACAGAATGCGAAGTCCGAATCTTTCAGACAAACTCATCTGCTCTGCTATCGTATCCGAAGTATGAATCTCATTCTCACGGGCAGAGAAAGTCTCCTTTATCATGTGGCGCCTGTTGCTGGTGGCGTAGACGGCTATGTTCTTCCTGCCGCCTCCTGCCGCTCCTTCGATAACAGATTTAAGCGTGCCGATCCTGTCGTCATCGGCATCGAATGATATGTCATCGATAAACAGGATAAACTTCATCGGAACCTCTGACAAAAGCTCGAATACTTCAGATAAATGATGGAGTTCGCTCTTCGGCACCTCGACGAGGCGCACACCCTGATCAAAGAACATACGCGCCGCAGTCTTAACCGTGGATGACTTGCCGGTACCCGCATCGCCGTACAGCAGCACATCCTCGAATGCCTTGCCGGAAGCGAAAGCACGGGTGTTGTCGTAGACTCTGTTCCTCTGGCGTTCATAGCAGAACATATCCTCGGCACAGATGGGATCAGGTGTCTTAACAGGCATGAGATTGCCGTCCTTGATCCTGAAGAAATCGCAGCGCGAATAGACGCCGTAACCGCTTGTCTCGATCTGATCGATCATCTTCATATAACGCTTCTTAAAGTCAATGTGCGATGAAGTGAAATCCGGAAGGTATCCGTCATAGACCATGGCATCCTTGAAATCAAATGACGTGTAGTTTCCGATCCTCGTAAGCAGGTCGAGTTCTCTTTCAGCCGTAAGCTTAATAAGTGTGCTCATCTTCCGGGTGCTGTCAGGAGATGTGATGGAATCTATCTTGTATCTTAAGAAAGGATTCATGTCCTCGGAAAGCGTATCCCAGATAGCCGCAGACAGGTCAGCATCAGGTCTCATCTCGTACAGCACTGAGACGAAGTGACCGTAGCTGTCGATCATCTCTTCCATGCTGAAGCCGGGCCCCATCTTAAGGAGAAAATCACACAGGCTCTTAAGAGGCTCTTTCTCCCTTACATTCCTGAAAAGCGCTATCGAACATATCTCTCTTAACACGTCTGACACCTTAGTTCTCCTCTACTCCGAGAGCTTCATTCAGCATCTTCTTAAGGTGCTCATAACGAAGTCTCTTCTCTTCCTTCGCGAAATGAACCTCGCGCTCCTGCACGGGGTTGCCTTCATAAATAAGGCTTGCCGCTTCTTCACCGAACTGCTCCGACGTCAGGTCGAACATGTGACCGTCAACATCGTTATAGCAGTGGTAGTTGCCGCCCGGCCTCAATATACCGTAAACGGTTCCGCCGTAAATGTCCTGAACGAGGAAAGCGGTTATGGAGCACTGGCCGAGAGTCTTGTTGTCTTCGCTCCACTCATCCTGCATTCTCGGTGCACAAGTCTGCCTGCACCACAGTTTATCGAGAATATCATAAAGATCACGGGGAGTACCTGCCGCACTGTATTCAGGATTTACGGGAAGAACACCGGCATCCTGCCAGCCGTAGAAATTGTAACGCTTACCTTCAGACATTTAAGTTACCTTTACTGCATTTATACCCATAAGTATAATAAGTATGGCATTTTGCTCTTGTATGTCAATGCTTGGAGGGATAGAAATGGAATATAGAAGAAACACGGTCATGCCGTGGGTAACTTTCGCAGCTTCGGTATTGTTCACGCTGTCATATGTAGTTATGACGGTCTCCCTTCAAAACAATCTGGACAGAACTTTCTCCATCGTATCTTTACTCGTGACCGGCGTATTATCGCTCGCGGTAATCGTGCTGGCACTCATAACAGGAAAGATAAACAAGGCATGTGATCCTCTTTTCGAGAGGGCGGAAGCCGTAAGTGCGAGGTACACGTTCCTTGCTGTCGTGATCTCAGTCTTACCTCTGCTTCTCCAGGTCCTGTTCTTCGCGGTAATACCCGATGCCGAAGAATTGGCTCAGGATTATCCTGCACGCGTGTCGCTTATCATCACCATACTTACGATATATGTGACGGGTGCTCCCCTTCTTCTTCTTGCCTTAAGGAAAGTTCCCAAGATGAAGATCGAGAAGAGGACCCCAACGTTTTCATTCCTGTTCTTATGCCTGATGTCGATGTGCGGGCTGTGCCTTATCGGAGTGATTATAGGGTTACCATTCGAACTCGTGCTCACAGTGCCTTTCCAGGGGGACGAGCCTTCTCAAAGCAATATAGCCGAGATAATCTCTTCCACCACGCTGATTGAGAGAGTACTCGTAATCGGCATCCTCGGTCCGATATTCGAAGAGCTTATATTCAGGAAGCTGCTTGTGGAAAGAACAATAAAGTACGGAGAGACTTTCTCCATCATCCTGTCGGGATTCATGTTCGGATTATTCCACGGCAACTTCCAGCAGTTCTTCTTCGCTTCCCTGATCGGAATGCTGTTCGCTTTCATATTCATCAGAACCGGAAATGTGATCTACCCTATACTGCTGCACATGACCGTTAACCTTACTACTTCCATAGTCACCGCATCCATGTACATTAAGCTTATGCCGTATATGGACGAGCTGGAGCACCTTGAAGATCTGCCTTATGATATTCAGCTTACTGCGGTCGCTTTGGTGATGTGGATGCTATTACTCTTTGCCATCGCAGTAACGGGTATAGTCCTGTTCTGTGTATTTAACAACAGATTCAAACCGTACAAAGCTCCCGGTGAACCCCGCACAGGCGCGATTATCGGCAAGTGCGTACATTCCCCCTTATTCTGGAGTTTTGTCGTTATCTGTCTGGGAGACTTCGGAGCAAGCTATCTTCCCGATATCGTTAAGACGATAACCGGCTGATCAGTCGTCGGTAGGACCATACTCCTCACGGATCTTGTCAGTAAACCCGTCATTAAGCATTCCGATGATTACAGGAACGAGCTTAGGATCGAACTGAGTGCCGGCATTGGCATTAAGCTCTTCGATTATCTTCTCACGGCTCATGGCCTTCTGGTACTTTCTGTCGAGCGACATAACATCAAATGAATCGGCAATAGCCGCGATACGACCGAACAGAGGGATCTGCTCCCTTGTAAAGCCTTCGGGATAACCCTTTCCGTCATATCTTTCATGATGATAGTGAGCACAGTCGGAGATGTTCGGAATAGCAGTAAAATGCTCAAGCATCTCAACACCCTTCATAGGATGAGTCTTGATGATCTCATACTCTTCGGGACTTAATCTGCCCTCGTTACCCAAGATCTCATCGGGAATACCGATCTTGCCGACATCGTGAAGAAGAGTTCCGTAATAGAGATTCTGAAGGTCATCTTCCTCGAGTCCGATCCTTCTTCCTATCTCCTTCGCATAGATGGCGACTCGGATGGAATGGTTTCTCGTATAGCTGTCCTTCGCATCGATGAAAGAAGTAAATGTTCTTATCGACTGATCGAGGATCTCGATATCATGCTCTCTTTGCTTCTGCATATTCGCGATCTTCTGCTTCGACAGGATTGATGATCCGACATAGATGAACCAGAACAAATACAGGACGAACAGGATATATGTCGCAGGCATCGTCTTGGGATCAAGAGGCATCTTGCCCATGATCGAATACGAATTAACATTCAGAAGATGTCGCGAATACAGAACCGCACCGAAGTAGCAGTCATCATCGACCTGAACCAGGCTCATCTCCTGATCAGGAGAGAACACAAGAGAATTACCTTCGATAAGATACTCGCCGTTCCATGAAGAGTCGATCTCGAACGGAGCATCAAAGTCTATTCTGACGGACCAGTCCGTGAGTTTTCTGTCATCGTTATTATTAACTACGACTGAATACTCGGCGCCGCACGGCATACCCGGGAATCTGTACATATCCTCCCAGACCTTGCCTTCAGGATTCGAGACTTCAAGAGACATCTCCGCGTCACCGGGACCGAATCTGCGCACCATCATGGCACTCTTTCTGATATACATGGCATAAGCAGCTGTTAATGCCAGCAGCAAAACAAAAAGAAGTATCAGTATTCTGGTCGCGTTGTTCTCTTTAGTCTTCATGTGTGCTAATCAAAAATATTTATCAATAATTAATTATAGCACCTTTATCGGCTGATGAGACCATCTTCGAATAACGCTTGAGGTAACCGGTCAGCTCCGGCTTCTCAAGAATCTTCATGGTCTTCTTACGTTCTTCAAGCTCCTCATCGGAGATCTTAAGTTCGATCTTATACTCCGGAATGTTGATGGAGATGATATCTCCGTCCTTAACATAAGCGATGGTACCGCCGGAAATAGCCTCGGGGCTTACATGTCCGATTGACGCACCTCTTGTGGCACCGGAGAATCTTCCGTCTGTAATGAGAGCTACTTCCTTATCGAGACCTGCACCTGCGATAGCGGAAGTCGGTGAGAGCATCTCTCTCATACCCGGGCCTCCTGCAGGGCCTTCGTATCTGATAACGATAACGTCACCGGCCTGAACCTTGCCCGAATAAATAAACTCGATCGCCTCTTCTTCACTGTTGAAGCAGCGTGCGGGTCCTTCGTGAACGAGCATCTCGGGAGCAACTGCAGATCTTTTTACTACGCAGCCGTCGGGAGCGAGATTACCCTTCAGGATGGCAAGTCCGCCTTCCTTCATGAACGGGTTATCCAGAGGTCTGATGACTTCAGGATCCATTACCTGGCTGTACTGTACATTCTCGCGTAAAGTCTTTCCTGTAATCGTCATAACATTGCCGTAGATGAGACCTTCATCAAGAAGTTCCTTCATTACGGCATATATGCCTCCGGCTTCATTCAGGTCCTCCATATAAGTCGGGCCTGCAGGAGCAAGGTGACAGATATTAGGTGTTCTCGCGGAGATCTCATTGATGTGGTCAAGATTGATCTTGATGCCGCACTCATTTGCGATAGCCGGAATGTGAAGCATCGAGTTGGTGGAACAGCCGATAGCCATATCAGCTGCGATTGCATTCTCGAATGCCTCGGCCGTCATAATGTCTCTCGGGCGGATATTGTTCTTAACGCACTCCATTACCTGCATACCTGCGTGCTTTGCAAGGATAAGTCTGTCGGAATAAGGAGCAGGAATTGTGCCGTTGCCTGACAGTGCCATACCTAGTACTTCAGTAAGGCAGTTCATTGAGTTCGCGGTGTACATACCGGAACACGAGCCGCAGGAAGGACAAACCTTGTTGACGAACTCCTCGAGCTTCTCGGCATCCATCTTACCCGCCGCATAGGCTCCGGTAGCCTCGAACATGGCGGAGAGAGAACGCTTCTTGCCGTCTACTCTTCCCGCGAGCATAGGGCCTCCGCTTACGAAAACTGTAGGAAGGTTCAGCCTTGCTGCAGCCATGAGAAGACCGGGAACGTTCTTGTCGCAGTTAGGAACCATAACGAGTCCGTCGAAGCCGTGAGCCATTACCATGGACTCTGTAGAATCAGCAATAAGATCACGGGTAACAAGCGAATACTTCATTCCGATGTGTCCCATCGCGATACCGTCACAAACTGCGATGGCCGGGAATACGATCGGAGTTCCGCCGGCAAGTCTTACGCCCGCCTTAACAGCCTCAACTATCTTGTCGATATTCATGTGACCGGGAACGATCTCGTTATATGAACTTACGATACCGATCAGAGGTCTTTCCATCTCTTCCTTAGTCAGACCTAATGCGTGGTATAAAGATCTGTGAGGCGCATTTGCAAAACCGTCAACCAAAGTGTCTTTGATCATGTCATTATCCTTCCTTTGTAAGCGTAAAGGGCCGCACATGTTACAGTGCGACCCTTAACATATCTATCAGCCCGAACTGTATCAGTTGTTGATGAGCTTGTCCTCGTCGGACCAGCTGTAGAGCTTTCTGATCTCCTTACCGACTGTCTCTGCAGGATGCTCGGAAGCGAGCTTTCTCATTGCCTTGAAGTGAACCTGCTTGCCGGAATCGGACATTTCGAGGAGGAACTCCTTAGCGAAGGATCCGTCCTGGATATCCTTGAGGACCTTCTTCATGGCCTTCTTAGTGTCCTCTGTAATGATCTTGGGACCTGTTACATAGTCACCGTACTCAGCTGTGTTGGAGA
>CAMNNN010000004.1 GCA_946545505.1 uncultured Clostridia bacterium | reverse complement strand
TCGGTCTCAAGGTCATGGAGGCACTGAACGCCGCATGCGCCAAGTGGAAGGCAGCTGAGAACATCGACTACTCCATTTACGGTACTCCTCTCGAGTCCACAACATACAAGTTCGCGAAGGCTCTCCAGAGAAGATTCGGTATCATCAAGGGTGTAACGGACAAGAACTACATCACGAACAGCTACCACATCCACGTAACGGAGCAGATCAATGCTTTCGATAAGCTTAAGCTCGAGAGTAAGTTCCAGAGACTCTCTCCCGGCGGTGCCATCTCTTATATCGAGGTTCCCAACATGCAGCAGAACATCGATGCCGTTATGGATGTAATGAAGTTCATCTACGACAACATCATGTATGCCGAGCTCAACACGAAGTCCGACTACTGCCAGGTATGCGGATACGACGGCGAGATCCAGATCGAGGAGAGAGACAGAAAACTCGTATGGGTATGCCCTAAGTGCGGCAATGACGATGAGAATAAGCTTAATGTAGCAAGAAGAACCTGCGGTTATATCGGAACACAGTTCTGGAACCAGGGAAGAACACAGGAGATTAGAGAGCGCGTAATGCACCTTTGATGCCTTACGCCTCCTCGTAAGAGGTCTGACGTATGTATTACAGTGCCATAAAAGACTGCGATATCGCGAACGGAACCGGAGTCAGGGTCACTCTGTTCGTGTCGGGATGCACCAACAGATGTGAAGGCTGCTTTAATCCGGATACATGGAATTTCTGTCACGGACAGGAGTTCACCAGGCAGACTGAAGAGGAGATATTCTCATTACTTGATCACGACTATATAACAGGTCTCACGCTGCTCGGAGGCGAACCCTTCGAGCCTGAGAATCAGCGTGCTCTGGCACCTTTCATCAGGGAATACAAGAAGCGCTTTCCTGACAAGAACCTGTGGGCATTCACGGGATTCTATTACGATAAGGAGCTTCTGGTCGACGGAAGCCACCCCAGATGCGAGGTGACGGACGAGATCTTAAGCTATGTTGATGTTCTCGTTGACGGTAGGTTTATTTTATCCAAGAAGGACATAAGTTTGGTGTACCGAGGTTCGTCAAATCAGCGTATAATAGATATGATTAAAACGCGCGAAAAAGGCGAAGTGGTACTTTGGAACGAGGTTCAGGCGACAAACTGAGAGAACAAAGCACCGGGAAACCTAAAGAGAGCTTCAAGCAGAAGACATTCAGGTTATTAGGACTCGGAAAGCAAAGCGATGCCATGAGAGAATACATGGTAAGCAGTAACACGCGTGCTATCCTCTATATGTCCGCACTGGTTCTCGCCATAGCTTTAATCATCATTGTTAAGTACACCCTGATCCACTACTCGGGACTTGATTCTTCACAGACAAGTTATTTCACTCATATGGTACTGTGCGTAGTCGTTATCTTCACATGCGCGCTGTCGTTCTCATATGCGAACAAAGATCTTCTGAATATCAAGACCAACAGACTCGCGCCGTTGTCATATTCGACGGTTATCATCTTCTCAGCCGTATGTCTTATGTTCGGATTCTTCATCTCCCTGAACGAATTCAGAGATGAAGGAACGATTATGATATTCGTAGCGATGGAGCTTATAGTTATTTGTATTCTCGCCTGGAGACCGTTTGTATCGATCACTATTGTGGCAGGCACATTCGGATTGTTCTATCTGATGCTCTTTATCGAGACCGGAGCATCCCTGGGCTCGAGATTCATCACGGGTTATGTCATCATCGCTATCTCCATCATGGTCACGAGTATCAGTGCTTACAGCCAGAAGCACAACGAGGCTCTTAAGGATGAGACTTTGATGGCAACCAACAGGCACCTCGCCGAGACAGCTGTTAAGGATGAGCTTACGGGCGCTGCCAACATGAGCTTTTTCAGAAAGAGAGCTATCGAGATCCTTAAGGATCCTCAGACACAATATCTGCGTCAGGTTTTTGTCTATCTCGACGTGGAGAACTTCAGACCTATTAACGAGAAGTACGGATTCGACGCCGGCAACTCATTTATCAAGAAATTCGCGGGACAGATAATTGATGTTTTCTACGATGGTCTCGTTGGACGTCAGGGTGACGATCATTTCGTAGTTCTGTGCGATAAAGAAGATCTCGAGAAGAGGATCACGGCTCTGCGTACGTACATATACGACTGCGGCTTCGATACGCAGACAGGTCTTAAGGCCGGCGGCTACATGGTTAAGGACCGTAACATCGATCCGACCGTAGCATGTGACAGAGCGCGTTATGCGTGCAATTCCATCAAGAAACATTACGATCAGGATTACTGCGAGTATGATGAGGAACTGGACAACAAGTTCATCATGCGTCAGTACATCGTAAACAATGTTGATGCCGCCATCGACAGAGGAGACATCAAAGTATATTACCAGCCTGTATGCTGGGCGAAGAACAGAAAGCTGTGCGGATATGAGGCTCTCTCGAAGTGGGAAGATCCCAAGTACGGCTTCCTGCCGACGTCATTGTTTATCCCGGTCCTCGAGGAATATCATCAGGTCCACAAGATCGACATGGTAGTGGTGGAGACCGTCTGCAGAGACTTAAGATGGCTCATGGATAACGGCAGACCCGCCGTGCCCGTATCACTTAACTTCTCGAGACTCGACTTCGAACTCACTGACGTTGTTGATCTTCTTTGCTCATGCACGAGAAAATACAACATCCTTCCCGAGATGATACACGTAGAGGTTACGGAGAGTGCGCTGTCCGACAAACTCGAATCACTGCACAGAGATCTCGACAGACTTAAGTCCCTGGGATTCCCTCTGTGGCTCGACGACTTCGGTTCAGGTTATTCGTCGCTTAATGTACTGAAAGACTTCAGCTTCGATGTCATGAAGATCGACATGGTATTCCTGTCGAGTTTCCATGAGAAGGAGGAGAAGACCAAGGCCGTCCTTAAGAATGTCGTATCGATGGCAAACGATCTCGGTATGCATACACTCACGGAGGGTGTCGAGACTATCGAGGCTGCAGAGTATCTTAAGAGCATCGGCTGTGAGAGACTTCAGGGATATCTGTTCGGCAAACCTATGCCTCTCAAGGAGGCTCTTGTTAAGATCACGGCAGGAACGCTGCCTGTTTCCGAGGAATATATTTGAAACACGTCTTCTTTGATATAGACGGTACGCTGTGGGACTTCAGAAGCATTATCCCCGAATCGACTGCGCGTGCGGTCCGGCTGCTGCGCGGAAACGGCCATAAGGCTTATCTATGTACGGGAAGAACTCGCGGCTACATAACCAAACCCAACCTGCTTTCGCTCGGGTTCGACGGCATAGTCTCGGGTCTGGGCACGAGAGTGGAAGCTGACGGGGAAGTGCTGGCGGAGTATATCATCCCGGATGAGACGGCGGTGCGTACCGTGGATACCGTGAAGCGATTCGGATTCCGCGCGATACTTGAAGGTCCCGAGTACCTCTACATGGATTACGATGAGTTCAAGGATGACCCTTACGGGAGGAAGGTGATGAGGGACCTCGGAGAACGCCGGAAGTCCTTAAGCGGCAATTACGGCAGCTGGGTCATCTCGAAACTTTCATGTGACATGACAGACTGCGACAAGCACTCCTGCTACAAGGCCCTCGAGAATGATTACGACTTTATCGAGCACAATGACGTTATCGTGGAGATGGTCCCCAAGGGTTTCTCGAAAGGTACAGGTATCCGCAAGCTGTGCGCTCTTAAGGGTATCGACATCAGGGACACTATAGCGATTGGCGACGGCGCTAATGATGTCGATATGTTCGAGGTCGCCGGCTTCTCCGTGGCTATGGGCAACGGTGCCGACAAGGCGAAGGAAGCGGCAGACCATGTCACGAGCAACATTCACGATGACGGTGTTCTTAATGCGCTGACTTACCTGGGGCTTATATGATCTGACCTTCGGGTGAGAGAAGGAATGTCTTAAGTTCTTCCGACATGTCTTTATTCCATCTTGTATAAACATAAAGTGAAGTCATTATCTTCGGACTGCAAGGATAGAATGTGATGTTGTTTTTGCTCAGTGTCGGTATATCAGCCCTGGGCGCGAATGCATAACCGAATCCTTCGTTCATCATGCCGATCATGGTCTCCGTACTGTCGTAGCTGTCAGCACGAAGAGCCTTGATACTGTCGCCGAACCACATGCTGATCGCTTCGGTACACGTCTGTTCGGCGGGCACGAGCAAAGGCAGCATCTCGAGGTCATACGGCTCAACGTATTGCTTGTCTGTTACCGGAACTCCCGAAGGTACTGCGACCCCCCATTCGTATTCGCTTATTATCTCGAATATCTTATAGTCCCTGAAGTGAAGTTTGTCCGGAAGCACGGCGAGGTCGAGCTGATTCTCGAACAGCAGATTTCTTATGTGTGTCTTATCGGCGAAGCTTACCCGGAACATGATATCCGGATCATTCCTCTTAAGTTTGCTTATCTTCCGTGACAACGTGTGCCATGAGAAAGGGAAGGAATAGCCGATTCTGATCTGCCTTGAAGAACGCTCTTCAACAAAGCGCCTCAGCTTCTGCTCCGTGCTTAATCCGTTGTCTATCATGTTTACGAGGAACAGGCCTGATTCAGTCAGCGTAAACGGCTTTCTTCTCCTGTCGAAAAGCTTGGTATCGTAGTCCTTCTCAAGCCCGGATATCGTCCTCGATATACAGGACGGATCTTTGTTGAGCACTCTCGCAGCAGCTGCGTTATTGCCGCAGCCGGCAACTGTTCTGAAAACATCCAAACCTTCATCTGCCATATCCCGCCCCCTCCGGAAATAACAGATCGATCAGGGTCTGCGCACAGTAAAGTTCGCCGCCTTGATAACGGCTGCCTCCTTATTTCCGTGGAAGAACCGGATAACGGTCTCCCCGTCAGGCGCGGACTCAATCGATGCATCTTCAAAGATCAATTCGCTGTCCGAATCAATCGATATCACCTTGGCCCCGTTTCCTGTTACTGTTACGTTATCTGTGAGATCACAGCATAGAAATTCTCTGTAGGTGAGAAGTGTAAGCGGGGAGAGCGTATCGTTCTTGCCGCTTAATCTTCTTATGGTTATCTTTATCTTGTCGTTCTTAAGTATCTTGAGCTCGAGCGTATAAGTTCCGGAAGGCCGGTAGGAAAGGAAATCTCTTACGGGTCCAGGATACGGAGCCGTATATGATGTCTTATAGACCTTGGAGCCTTCCGACAGTTCGCGTATTCGTTCATCCACGATCTCTGATATCTTTTTATCATTTAGTGACATGCCGTATGGGGATCTTCGAAGCAGCGCATACTTAGCCTGCAGGAAAAAGTCGAGAGCCTGGTCATGCATGAACTTGAAGCCCAAGGGATTATCGTTAAAGACCTTAAGCTGTAGCTGTCCCATGTGCATTGCGGATTCGGCGAAAGCGCCCTCGAAGTCTTCCTGCTCGAACCGGTATCTGGCATCTATATAGAGACGCTCAAGAAGCGATGCCGCCATCTCGGGATTCTTTGCCACGCATAGGCCTTCCATGAACATCTCAGCAAGCTTATATGTGGACTCTGATATACCGAACGCATGGCCTATAGAGAAATATCTGAATGCCTGGTCGTAATCGGGGATGCCGTCAGTAAGTCTTCCTTCCAGACAGATGAATCCCAGAGTGTTCGCGGCATAACCGAAGCCGCCTTCCTTCCACAGTATTTCCATGCATCTCGCGGCTTCTTTGAAGTCACACTTGAATACCGAGTTTCCGCCTAGGCAGGCAAAACCCTTGATCCTCAGCGCATTGAAGTTATTCGTCTCGCATAATTCGTTGACATATCTGATGAACAGCTTCTTGGTATAACGGTCCAGGTCCTTGAGGATAAGGTCGTTGTCGAGTTCTCTTATAAAGTCGTCCTTGATGTCGTCCATGTACCGGCGCTCTTCGACCGGAAGCATACTTTCTTCATCCTGAAGGTCGATCATATGGAGGAGGTCTTCTGCATTGATATATTCTGAGGCGGGGATGTGAACCTGAACAAGAGACATGTCCCTGTACAGACTAAGAATATAGGACAGCATCCACGCGAGCAGGTCATCGTCAGTAACGGGCATCATGGTGAGTCTGTAAGCTTCTATGGAAGCGGGGCCTTCGCCGTATAGACGGTTTAACTTCAACACATCATAGAAGTGCAGTATAAGCGGTTCGAACCATGTGAAAAAGAAGACTGCAGCGTCAGTCTTGTTGACTATGACTTTCTCGAGGACCTGCGCGAGGTCGTTCAATGTGAACTTACGGTCTTTTTTACACTCGATGACGATGTCTTTCGTCGCCGCGAGAGGAAGTAAGGTGACGTCATAGAAATCATTATTGTAAACAGCGAAAGCCTCGAGGGAATACTCGCTGATCTTTATTACACGCGGATTGTCCTGCATAAAAACCTCATCTGTATAAATTTTACCTTTTTAACCTGAACTCGTGTAGTAAAATAGCAATTGATAAGTTAAATTTACATTTCATTTATTCGGAGGTAAGGGACATGGGACTTTGTTTCAGAAAGAGTATTACCATCGCACCCGGCGTGAGGGTCAATCTGTCAAAGAGCGGACCGAGTATCAGCTTCGGCAAGAAGGGTATCCGGGAGACTATCAGTGCCACGGGCAAGTCAACGACTACCTTAGGTATCCCCGGGACGGGCGTGTACTACAAGAAGTCCTTTGACCTTAAGAAGATAGGCAAGGGCAAGAATGCCAAGACTGAACAGAAGAATGACGGGAAAGCTGCTGCAGCGGCTGCCGCATCAGCCAAGGATCAGGAGAAACTTGCCGCTATCGAGCAGAACAAAGCCAAGGTGGCCGAGTATGAGTCTTATGTAAATGCTATCAAGTCTGTCCATAAGGCAACCGACGGTTACATTGACTGGGCAGCCCTTAACAGGGACGAGATCCCCACTAATATCGTTAAGGGAAGTGAAGAGTATAAGGAGTTCGAGAGCCTGAAGAAGTTCTCTGAGCGTGTCGTCGCAGGAGACGTCGATGCTTACCTTGAGATAATTAATGAGGTCAAGCCTTATGATGATCTTCTCGACTACGGGTCCTCATTCGAAGTCGGAACGGACAGGAAGGATGTTCTCGAGGTCGAGTTCCACGTTAAGTCCGGCGAAGTTGTTCCCGATGTCGAGATCTCGCTCAAGGCCAACGGCGATATAAGCGAGAAAGAGATGAGCAAGACTAATTACTATGCTCTTATGCAGGACTATATCTGCAGCACGATGATAAGGATCGCGAGAGACTCCTTCGCACTGCTGCCTGTCGATAAGGTTTATGTTCATGCGGCGGATGACATGCTCAATACCGCTACCGGTCACGAGACCGAAGTAACTTTGGTCTCTGCAGAATTCGGCAGAGATCAGCTTATGGCTCTTAACATGGAGATGATAGATCCTTCAGATGCCCTCACCAACTTCAAGCACAACATGAAGTTCGCGAAGACAACAGGATTCAAAGCTGTAGAGAGGATACTGCCCGGGTAAAGGGTTCCGATGAAGTTAAAGAATAACGATGCCAAAGGTATAGCATGCATTCTTGTAGCTGCTTTGGGCTTTGCACTTATGACGTTTTTTGTAAGGATGTCGGGCGATGTTCCGACGATGGAGAAGGCGTTTTTCCGTAATGCCTTCGCGGCCGTCATCGCGTGCGTCTCGCTTCTCAGATCCGAGGATAAGTTCAAGATCAAGACCGGGTGCTTCAGATATATTTTCTTAAGATGTCTGTTCGGTACGACGGGCCTTCTTTGTAACTTTTACGCTATCGATCATCTGCCCCTCGCGGATGCTAATATGCTTAACAAGCTCTCGCCTTTCTTCGCCATAATCGCATCAATCCCGATTCTCAAGGAGAAGCCTACCAGGATAGATATCATGACGACAGTCATCGCCTTTTTGGGCGTGATTCTGATCGCGCGTCCCACGGGAGGCGTCAGCATGATCCCCGCTCTGTGCGGTATCTGGGGAGGAGCAGGCGCCGGCATTGCTTATACATTCATAAGACTTCTCGGAAGCAAGGGTGAGAGGACATCGATAATCGTGTTTTGTTTCTCGATATTCTCCTGCATGCTCTCGGCACCGTTTATGATATTTAATTACAAGCCCATGGAGCTGTGGCAGCTCGGCTGTCTTGTGCTCGCGGGTATTTTCGCTGCGGCGGCGCAGTTCTCGATAACATCGGCATACAAGTTCGCCCCTGCGCGTAAGATCGGTGTCTTCGACAACACACAGGTGGTCTTCTCGGCGGCTCTCGGCATCATATTCCTGTCGGAGGTCCCCGAGCCCTTAAGTATCGCGGGTTATATCATTATTATCGGTATGGCCGTGTTCAGGTGGTACTGGAACCTTACACACGAGAGAGAACCGTCCGTTAAAGCGTCTTAAGCTTGACTTCGTAAGCACCGCTGTCGCGAAGCTCCATCACCATGTAAGTCCTGTCAGTGCCTCCCCGCGGCAATGAGATGCTTCCCGGGTTAAGAACATGCACTTTAGGTCCGCCGAAAGAGCCTTCGGCGAACTCGTTATAAGGCACGTGAGTGTGGCCGTAAAGCGCGATGTCGCAGTTGTTTTCCTCTGCCGTATATATGAGCCTGTTAAGACCGTAGTTCACATTGACTATGTGACCGTGTGTGCAGAAGAACCGGTGTCCCTTGAGAGTAAAAACTGCCCAGTCCTGAAGCTCGCCCTGACTTCTGTAATCACAGTTTCCTTTGATGAAGACGCAGGGGATCTTCGGAGAGTTCAGACGCGCGGCAACAGTATCGCGCATGTCTTCGAGGTCTCCGAGATGTATCACCATATCCGGTTTCTCAATGTCGAAAGCACGGTATACACGGTCAGATCTTCCGTGCGAGTCACTGACGATAAGTATCTTCACGCTATCAGAAACCCAGCAGCGAATTGCCTTTGCCTGTCGGATTGACTATGCCGTAAGCACCGCCCTGTGTGAGCTTCTTCTTTGCACGGATCTTCCTCGATGTATCGAGGTAGAATGACACGTTAGGCATTCTGTCGAGGTTGTGAGGATCCTTAATGCCCGATAACGAATTCTTCTCGCGCTCGCGCGATACCATCGTCGGTGCGACGAACAGAGCGAGTCCCGTGAAGATAATAAAGAGTATGATAGCGATTACAATGAAGTCGAGGCCGTGAGAAGGTTTGTCAACGATGCTGATTCTTAACCCCAGATAGAGTGCTCCCAGCAAAGCCGACGGCAGGATATAGAACATGTGTCTGGCTGTTCTGTTCATTCTGTAAGTAACATTATTGATCTTCTCGGCCATTCTTCTTAGCAGATCGCCTCCGAGACTTTCCGGTACGACGCCGCAGACTTCACCGGTCTGACCGTTTACCGCGAATTTATAGCTTCTGTCACCGTAGTTGACGTTCAGGAACCATATCGGGAGCAGACAGTAGATTACTCTGTAGTTCTTATAAGTTATGCCCGTATAAGATGAATTGTAAGTGAAGTAATCAACATCCTCAAACTTTACCGACTCCGCGACCTCGTGGCAGTAGTTGTCGAGACGCTTGCGGATGACATCGTACATATCCTTGGGCTGCGAGTCATACTTCTCTGCAAGGAAGCCTATAAGGTAAGACGCGTTATAGGGAACGAGCTCGCTGAAGTCGAAAGGCTCACACGCCTGCATGAGTCTGTCGGGAATCTTATGTGATCCGTCGAAAGGAACATTCTTCAGGGAGAACTCGACCATTCCGTCAATCGGGACGTCCATCGAATGCTGTCCTGTAGCTTCCTGCTTAATAGGGTCGTAACGAGGGCTTCCGTCCATGACAATGTGCTCCCAGCCGCCGATCTCCATCTTAACGTCAGCGGACATGAGCCAGAAGGGAACATAGACACCTGAGATCTTCTCGATAGTAGCCTCACGCGTGAATGCCTTCGGTACATGGGGCACTGAAGATACGTGATCGAAGTAGGCCTTCTTGGCTTGTTCACGTGTAACCGTGAACGGTATGAGTGCATCGGGACGGAACTGTCTCGTGAGTCTTCTCGTGACGAGCATCGGAGAGCCGCAGAAAGGACAGATGGTCGCTGCGGTATTCGCATCGGTTACGATCTGTGAACCGCAGGAGTTACATGCTATCTCCTTGTTGCTTCTGTCTGCGTAATCGATATCGTCGTCGATACCGTATTCCTGTTCGGGATTCTCGATTCCGAGTGAACCGTTCATCTCCATCGTGTCGGGGTCGTAAAGATTGCCGCAGGATCTGCATATCAATGAGCCTATCTCTTCATCGAAATACATGTTCGATCCGCAGCCGGGGCACTTCTTCGTATTGCCCGAGAAAGGCATATTATTGCCACTCTGGTCCCAGGGTAAGGGTGCGTTGGACTTGAACGGATTCTTGGTATTCAGATCGCCGAACGGCGTCTTAAGATCATATGGATCGCTCTTGTCTACATGAACTCCGTCATGAGCTTTAAAGTCGTTTAACGGAACTCTTTTTTCATCATTTTCTCCCATTTTTATATCCTCCTCTAATTCCATTGACAATTATACAATATCGGCCGCCCAAGTGCTATAATTGTTGAATTGAAAGACTAATGTGAAAGAAGGTTTCTTATTATGGAAAAGAAGAATCTTGACTGGTCGAATCTGACATTCGGTTACACAAAGACAGACAAGCGCTTTGTTGCCAATTACAAGAACGGCGCATGGGATAACGGTTCCCTTGTTGATGACGACATGATCGTCATGAGCGAGTGTGCAGGTGTCCTTCAGTATGCACAGACCGTTTTCGAGGGCCTTAAGGCCTATGAGACAAAGGATGGAAGAATCGTTACATTCCGTCCTGACCTCAATGCACAGAGACTTCATGATTCTGCAGTAAGACTCGAGATTCCTCCGATTTCCGAGGAGATGTTCATCAGATCCGTTAAGGAGACGGTTGCAGCTAACGCAGCATGGGTACCTCCGTACGGAACGGGAGCAACACTCTATCTGAGACCTTATATGTTCGGTATCAACCCCGTTATCGGCGTTAAGCCTGCAGAGGATTATCAGTACCGTATCTTTGCTACACCTGTAGGCCCTTACTTCAAGGGCGGCGCTAAGCCGATCGTAGTAAAGATCTCTGACTTCGACAGAGCTGCTCCTCACGGAACAGGTAACATCAAGGCCGGCCTTAACTATGCTATGTCACTGCATGCTATCGTTACGGCTCATAACGAGGGATTTGCCGAGAATATCTATCTCGATCCCCAGACAAGAACAAAGATCGAGGAGACAGGCGGAGCTAACCTGATCTTCACAGACGGCAAGGGCACATTGGTAGTTCCTAAGTCCAATTCCATCCTGCCTTCCATCACAAGAAGATCTCTTGTTTATGTTGCAGAGCACTACTGCGGCATGAAGATCGATGAGAGAGAAGTTACTCTCGAAGAAGTAATGAGCGGAGCATTCACAGAGGGTGGTCTGTGCGGTACTGCTGCAGTTATCTCTCCTCTTGGTAAGATCAACGATCACGGCAAGGAGTTCGAGTTCTCTAACGGCATGACCGAGATGGGGCCCGTTATGACAAAGCTTCGTGAGACTCTGACAGGTATCCAGATGGGTACTGTTGAAGCACCTGAAGGCTGGATCGTAGAGATCGAGTGCTGATATGTGTAAAGTAACCGTTTTTATCGCTGACGGAACCGAAGAGGTCGAGTGCCTGACGATCGTGGATCTTCTGCGGCGTGCAGGCATCGAAGTCCGTCTCGTATCCATCATGGATTCAGAGACGATAGTAAGTTCACATAAGGTGACTATCACCGCGGACGGGAAGTTCGATACGGAGGATTATTCCGGTTCGGACATGCTCTTTATTCCGGGCGGTATGCCGGGCGTGACAAATATGCTCGCCCATGACGGTTTGATTGAATTGATTCGTAAATTTAATGCTGACGGCAAGAGGCTCGGCGCGGTGTGCGCCGGCCCCTCTGTCCTCGGTAAAGCAGGCGCTCTCGAAGGTAAGAAGGCTACATGTTTCCCGGGATGGGAAGACAAGCTTAACTGCGGTGAATATACCGGCGCCGGTGTTACAACAGACGGTCTTATAACGACAGGCCGCGGCTTGGGCTTCACGATCGAAGAAGGTCTTGAGCTCATCAGAATTCTTAAGGGTGAAGAGGCATCAGAGGATATCAAGCGCAGAATCCAGCACCCTGATACCATTTGATTTGTGATCCGTGATCGATATTAAGAAGATCAGCAGTAAATATGACGCGCGTTTTCTGAACGAGGATAATACCGACGAGATATTAAGTGTCTTTGAGGGTAATCCGCAGTTCTTCAAGTACAGCGATGCTAATCCTACCGCAGAGCAGGTCTATAATGATATGCACCTTCTGCCGCGCGGCATGGATGTTTCCGATAAATATTATTTCGGTTTATATAACGGTCACGACCTTGTCGCGATCATGGATATTATCGACGGATTTCCTTCGGCTGATATCGCTTATCTGGGATTCTTCATGATGAACCGGAAGTATCAGGGCAGGCATGTGGGTTCTGCCATCATCAGCGAGGCGGCACTTTACCTTAAAAGCATCGGCAAGACCATAATCAGACTTGTTATCGACAAGGGCAATCCGCAGTCCACTCACTTCTGGAACAGAAACGGCTTCGTGGTATTCCGTGAAGCTGACCGTAACGGCCACATCCTTATGGAGGCTGACAGACTCCTATAGATCAGAGTCGACCTTGTACGGTTAGAACTTTTAAAATTATAAAGTAAGAAGGGGCTGTCAGTTTGACAGCCCTTTGAATTCTACGCAGAGCATCGTCAGGTCGTCGAACTGAGGGGCGTCCTTAACGAATTCATCGACAGTGGTACGAACCTTGCTTAATATCTCCTTGGGCTTCTCGTCTTCCGCTGCTCTTAATGCCTGTACCAGACGGTCTGTACCGAACAGTTCGTTCTGTGCATTAGTGGCTTCGGGAACTCCGTCCGTATAGAGGAACAGCTTGGAACCGGGTTCCATGTGCAGCTCATACTGTCTGTATTTCTTGTTCTCCATCGCACCGATTACGAGACCGTGCTTATCTTTTACGAGTGAGAAGTGACCGTTCGCGTTCTTCAGTATCGGATATTCATGTCCGGCATTGGCAGCCAGCAGGTCTCCGGTCTCGAGGTTAAGGCAGCCGTACCAGACGGTGACAAACATCCTCTCAGGATTGTTGGAGCATATCTGCTGGTTTACTATCTCCAGTACCTTCTCGGGATTATTACCCATAAGTGCACAGTTTTGAATGAGTATCTTGGATACCATCATGAAGAGGGCTGCCGGGATTCCCTTGCCCGATACGTCTGCTATGACGAGACCTAAGTGCTTCTCATCGATCAGGAAGAAGTCGTAGAAGTCGCCGCCGACCTCCTTGGCGGGGTTCATGGTGGCGTAGATGTTGAACTCGGTGCGGTCCGGGAAAGCGGGGAAAATGCTTGGCAGTGTCTCCGCCTGTATCCTGGTTGCCATCGTGAGTTCGTTATCCAGTCTGTGCTTCTCTTTCTGCTGGCTCTCGTATTTCTCTGTCTGTATCCTTATGATGACATAGCAAAGGTACGCAGCTGAGATAACCGTGATGAGAATGATGAATTGAATACCCGGAGTTAATAACTGAACCGCTATGGCGCCGAGAGGGGCGAGAAGATATATCCACAGTGCCGAGAATAATCTCGGGTCGAATTTCCTACGGTTCTTCGACAGAAGGAAAATATTCTGCAGGAGCATCAGAATGTGCATCACGTTCGAGTAGGCATAACCTGAAGAACGGTGATAGACATTGAATTCATCAAAGTAATAGTAGAAGTGGGTGAACTGTGATATCACAAGTCCTGCGGAATGAATGACCAGAAGTGCAAGGAAAATCCGGTTGATAGTCTTACTTATCTTGCCGAGATCAGCAATAAAAAGAATCAGCAAAGACAGAAGGTAGATCATGAATCCCGATACGAGGAATTCGATGAATGTTGCTGTCCTGATGCCGTAATAATACAGAGGTCCGGTGTGCCCCTCCATAAGCATCCTGAAAAGATGCATGCAGATGTAGGTGTTGATAAGAGTGAAGAATAACTGGAAGTACTTCTTCACTTCCTTGCGGATATGCATACCTGCGCTTACCTGCAGGAAACTCATTCCGCAGACTCCCACGCCTGCAGCTATGAAGAGGATGTTTATAAGATTACTGAAGCTTAAATTACTGATCACAGTCTAATGATACTATACAGACTGTATCCGGTTAGACCTCCAACTTGTAAACAAACGGAAAATACGATGTTACGCACTATGGTGTCAGAGGGTGTTCACGAATCTCATGAATGCCGCCCGGCCTGCTTCGTCTCTCTTGAAGACTCCGGCACACTCCAGTATCTGCGAGAATGCGATTCCTATCTCATCCTTGATGACATCTGTGATCTCATCTGCTGTGGGTTCGCTTCCGAGGCGGGGAAGGATCTTCTCTGTGACCCAGTCAGCGTGTTTGCCGAGGACTTCGTCGGATGCGATGTCTTCTCCGTTCAGGATGGCATCGGCAAGATCGCTTAATTCTTTCTTGAGTCTCGCGGGGAGTATGGCAACTCCCATTACCTCGATGAGACCGATGTTCTCTTTCTTGAGGTGATGGTATTCCGCGTGCGGATGGTAAACACCGAGAGGATGTTCTTCCGTGGTTATGTTGTTACGAAGGACGAGATCCAGTTCGAATTTGCCGTCCTTGTTCATGCGTGCGATAGGAGTGATCGTATTGTGGGGAACGCCTTCTGTCTCGGCGAAGATGAATGCATCCTCATCGGAGTAGGCTCTCCATGCTGCGAGTATCTTATCTGACAGATCGGATATCCTCCCGATGTCGGTTCCCGTCAGCCTGATTACTGACATCGGCCACTTTACGATGCCTGCCGTGATGTCTTCGTATCCTGGGATCGTAAATGTCTTCTCATATTCGGCTCTCGCCATCGGGAACTCATAGCATCCGCCCTGGAAGTGATCGTGCGACAGTATCGACCCGCCTACGATAGGGAGGTCCGCGTTAGATCCTACGATGTAGTGAGGGAACTGCTCCACGAATGACAGGAGTTTCTCAAAAGTCGAGCGGTTGATGACCATCGGTATATGTTCTTTGTTGAACACGATGCAGTGCTCGTTGTAGTAGACATAAGGAGAATACTGAAGATAGTAGTCCTCACCGGCAAGCTTTATCGGTATGATTCTGTGGTTCTGCCTTGCGGGGTGTGACAGAGTACCTGCAAATCCCTCGTTCTCTTCGCAAAGCAGACACTTGGGGTAGGATGAGGACTTAGCCTTGCCGGCGGCGGCGATATCTCTAGGGTCCTTCTCGGGCTTGCTCAGATTGATGGTGATATCGATGTCTCCGTATGCGGTGGAAGCTTTCCACTTTATGTCCTTCTCGATCCTGTCTGTTCTTATGTAATTAGTGTCGCGGCAGAATGTGTAATACCAGTCTGTGGCATCAGTGACGGATCTGTTCTTAAGCTCATTAAACATGTTGACGACGTAAGAGGGAGGAGGAGTGATAACTCCCATGAGAGAGGTATCATAAAGGTCTTTCTGTGCGTTCGTAAGGTCGCCCTTAAGCGCGATGAAGTCCTCGAGTATGAGGTGGATCTTACGCGGCACGATCTGCTCTGCGGGCTTCTCGTATTCGTCGAGTCCCAGAATCTCCAGAAGTCTGTTGACTGTATACGTCCTGTCGAGTTCATCTACGAGACCGCGCTCTGTGCCATAGTTTATAAGTTCTGTTATAAGATAGTTTATATCTTTCATAATTGTCCCCTGATCAGATGATTCTAATTCCGCCGTACTTTCTTATCTTTAATATGTCGCAAGAGCCTTCGCCGAAGACTGAATCCATCACTTCCCGGTAGTGCTGTGCGTTATCGTTCTTAACAAAAGCCAGTATGGTTCCCGCGAAGCCGCCTCCGTGAACGCGCGCAGTTTCTTCGTTGGTCAAGACGGACTCGCTTACCGCAAGTGCGATCGAGACGTTTTGCGTGCTGACATCGCTGTTCGTGTATATGTTCTGAAGATACTTGAAGGATGAGTTTCCTGATTCTCTCACAAGCTTAAGGAATTTCCACAGGTCGCCGAGCCGTAATGCTTCCGCTTCTTCTCCTGCCCGCTTTGTCTCCTCAACGAAATGCATGGCGCGCAGTACCGCACGGTCTCCGGCCTCCCTTCGAAGCATGGATATGTTGCTAAGGATGTCGTCCATCGTGACAGGGCGGAGCACCTCGTGCCCTAAGAGGGAAGCGATCTTCTTCATTTCGCCCGGGACCGCTGCATACTCGTTAGTGAGATTGCTGTGGGAGCCTCCCGTGTTGGTGATGCACAGACTGTATCCCGTCTTCGAGAAGTCAAACTCGATCCTCTCCACCTCGGGGTTGTCCGGGAACTTAAAGTCGATATGTACCATGTTGCCGACAGAACATGCCATCTGATCCATGAGGCCGCAGGGCTTGCCGAAATAGACATTCTCTGCATACTGTCCCGCCTTGGCAATAGTGACGGGGTCTATCTTCATGTCATTGTAAAGGCCGGAGATCACGGTCCCGACAAGGGTCTCGAATGCGGCCGAAGAAGATATGCCTGCACCTACAAGCACATCACTGGTTACGAATGCATCGAAGCCTCCGATCCGGTATCCCCGGTTTGCAAGTGCTGCCAATGCGCCCCTGATGAGAGCGACAGTGGTGCCCTTCTCGTTCTCGTTGATATCAAGATCTTTGGTATCGATCCGGTTGGGTTTATAGTTATCCGATATGAGATTGATGATGCCGTTGTCTGTTCTTCTGACGACTGCGATGGCATCTCTGTTAATGGATGCGGCGATAACTTCGCCGTGCTGGTGGTCAGTGTGATTGCCTCCGATCTCGGTACGTCCCGGAGCGGAATAAACCTCGATCCCTTCTGATGAACCGAAGTGTTCTTCGAATGTAGAGACTGCACCCTCGTATCTTGAAGGCTGCCTTGAAGCCCATTCGGGGTCTATATAGATATCGTTAAAGTCGACAGAGGAAAACATGCACAGATACCCCCTTTATGCCTCGATGATACAACCGGCAAAAATCAAATGCCATGCACAGACTGCACAAGGAACGGAAACTAAATTTGTAGAAGTAGTTTCCTGCTGACCGCTGATAAACCTGATATCATATAGGAAACTGAATGGAATAATATGGTTTCTGCCAGGAGGACGCTATGTCAGAGGATCAGAAGATAAAGATTCTTAAGAGCACGATCAAAGTCTTCAATATCAAAGGACTTAAGCTCACGATGGATGACATCGCCGAATACATGGGTATCTCGAAGAAGACTATATATAAATACTATGACAGTAAAGAAGAGATATTCGACCGGATAGTTGATTACGTCTTCAGCGATATAAAGAAAAGGGAGCAGGAGATTCTGGATGAGGAAGGACTGTCGCTGGAGGAAAGAGTAAGGAAGCTCCTCGCGGCATTCCCGGAGAGATTTACGGAAGTTGATTTCGCGAAGTTAGGCGATCTTAAAGATAAGTATCCGAAGATTCACAAGAAACTTAAGAAGAGACTCGAGAGCGGGTGGGAACCCACACTTGAACTTCTTGAACAGGGAAAAAGAGAAGGCCTGTACAGAGAAGATGCAAACTTCCAGATATTCAAGGTAATGATGGATGCGAGCATAGCGAGGTTCTTTGAGACAGACGCACTAAAGAAAAATAAGATCAGTTATGTTGAGGCATTGAATCAGGTAGTGGACATTCTGTTGACAGGCATTAAGGCCTGAGGGGGGAACACAATGAGCAGATCACAATCAGTATACGGAAATGAGCAGAAGGCATCTACGGTAAGAAAAGCCGAGAAATCCAAGAAGAAGTACATAAAGAAATTCGGAGATGATTCGAATGCTAACTATTCGGCTGAGGTCGCCGATAATGCTTATATCGGCGAGATGCTCGGTGTTAAGAATATCGTTATCGGTAAGTCTGAACCAGGAACGAGCAAAGGCTTCGATACTGATAACGGCATCATAGTCGGAAATATCAGAATGGGATTCGGTCATTACCGTATCTCGATGGCTATGGCAAGTGCCGCGAACTCGCTCGGGCTTACTCCTTACTGGATGGATCTTAATTCATATCCCGAGACGACCGGCACGAAGGTTATATCCGCGCAGAATGATCTGTATTCACTGGGCTCAAGACTGTCACAGAAGAGTAAGGTCTTTAATAAGACCGTCTGGGAGCCTGTAAACTATACGGGATTCAAGCAGCTTTCCTATAACGCGCCCGATCAGAAGAACGCGGAGCTGATGGCTGCCGTATTCGAGAATGTTCCTAAGGACATCCCCGTTATCGGAACTCATGTCTGGCCTGCACAGGCTGCGCTTCACGCCGGAATGAAGTATGTGGTAAACGCAGTACCCGATAACTGGCCCATGGCCCTGCATTTCGCTGAGGGTGCGGTGCATACCGTGCAGACTCATTACGCATATCAGGGTTACCGCACCATGAACGGCATGGCCGGTGACAAGGTGCTGAAGCCGATGCCTGCCGACAGTCTTGTTTACACGGGACACTACATAGACGACGAGCTTGTTAAGAACATAAAGCAGGACAACAAAAGAAGACTCGCGCGCAAGGCTGAAGGCAAGCCCATGCGATTCCTTCTTACGATTGGCGGCGCAGGTGCCCAGAAAGAGATTTTCGCTGCGATCATCAACGAGCTTCTGCCTGAGATTAAGAAGAACAGGGTTGCACTTTATATCAACATAGGCGACTACATTAACGTGTGGGAGGACTTGAGAAAGCTTGCTCCCGATATGTACCTTTATACTAAGACTCACATCAACGACTGGGAGGAGACGAAGCAGTTCTGTGCGGATGCCGTTAAGGGCGATGTCGAGGGAATACATCTGTTCTGCCACGAGAATATCTTCGAAGCAGTATATGCCACGAACCTTCTTATGAGGTCGTGCGATGTTCTCGTAACCAAGCCTTCGGAGCTCGCATTCTATCCTGTGCCTAAGCTGTTTATCAAGAGGATCGGCGGACACGAGCAGTGGGGTGCCGTTCACTCTGCCGAGATGGGTGACGGCTCGCTCGAGTGCCGTGATATTCCTCACACATTGCAGATGGCAAGACTGTTCCTCGAAGATGATGTAACACTGAAGAATATGTGCGATGCCATCGATCTTAACAAGAAGATGGGTGTGTATGACGGGGCCTATAATGCGGTTAAGATCGCGATGGGACTTAAGGAAGGAGGCGAAAACGCATGAGACTTACTGCGAAAGAGAAGATAGCTTACGGACTTGGTGCCGTAGGAAAAGATATGGTCTACATGCTCTCCGCGAGCTATGTACTTTACTACTTCCAGGACATACTCGGAGTATCTGCCATAGCTATGGGACTGATCCTGATGGCGGCAAGAGTATTCGACGCGTTTAACGATCCCATCATGGGTGTCATTGTCGCTAAGACCAAGACACGCTGGGGTAAGTTCCGTCCCTGGCTTATGATCGGAACAGTCACGAATGCTGTGATCCTTATAGTCATGTTCTCTGCTCCGCCTTCACTTGACGGCGGCGGACTTATCGCATATGCGGCAGTTACTTATATCCTTTGGGGTATTACCTATACCATGATGGATATTCCTTACTGGTCAATGATCCCGGCATTCACGGAGAGCGGTAAGGAGAGAGAAGGACTTACGACTCTTGCCAGATCTGCAGCAGGTGTCGGTTCGGCCTTGATCACTATCCTCACTGTTATGAGTGTCGCTGCTCTCGGTAATATGTTCGCTTCCAAAGAAAGTGATCTTCTTACCAAGAATTTCTCTTCTGACGACGGCTTTAATTACACGGCTTTTGTTATCGAGGTTGACGGTGATCAGAATCCCACGGGCAACGTTACCGAGTTTAATGGTGATA
>CAMNNN010000003.1 GCA_946545505.1 uncultured Clostridia bacterium | reverse complement strand
AACTTCGGCTTCGCTATCATGCCTATATACATGATTACGAACAGAATGAGAGCTGCTGTCTTCACGATACTACCTCCGCAACGATCCAGCGGTGACTTATCTCATCGGGAACATAAGTCGAGTAGACCGTGTTGTCATAAATAACGTTATATCTGTCAGATGCATATATATCATCTGCAAAGTATTCATCTGTCGTGCCGGGCAGCATATCCACCACGATGGCATCAACATCATATTCATCAACAAAAGCATCCATCTCACGAAGGGACATAATCATCATCTTCCCTCTTATGTGATCGACACCCGAGAACTCCATCATATAAGGATCGGTCCTGTTATCGAGGTGAACCGGTATACCATAATACACAAGCCAGGTTCCCGTGAAGAACGAGTTATAGATGCGGTCGTAATTCTTCTGCTTAAGAAGGTCGATAACGCCCTCGTCATAAGCGGCGATACCTGATATGTCGGATAAAGTGTTCGTGGGGAAATAATTGATCCACGAGAATACCGACTGATAGAGCATGAATCCCGCACAGAATACCGTAAGTATATAGTTCGATATATCTCCGAACTCGAGTTTCTTCTTATCAAAGTGGAAGATGTTGTCGTTCAGCCAGTTAAGAAGGACCTGCAATTCCTCAGCGCAGAACATGAGAACTATCATCGCCGTGAAGTTCATGAACCTGCAGTACTTGCAGGAGATTATGAGGAACATACAGTAGAAGCAAAGCTTCGTTATTACCTTCTTATCGAAGTTTCTAAGCCTCTCATCGACTGCAAATCCCATGAAGAATACGAGAATAGCCGTGATCTCAAGGATAGGGAATGTCTTGGGGGCCCATTCCATATTGTTGGCCCAGATTTCCGTGCCCTGAGACTGAAGATAAGCGAACGTCCATGTCTCGATTCCGATGGGACTCAGCAAAGAAGCGATGAATCCGGGGATGAGACCGATAAGGTACTGAACGCATACGCGGTAGTTCTTATATACGAGTTCGATTACTATGAATACCGCATAGATTACGAAGAACAGAGGTATCATGCCTCCATGGAACCATGCGAGAAGCAAGTTGCTCACACAGAAGACGATTATCTTCTTCTTCACCGTAAGCTTATCGCTTAACATCGAATAAAGAAGGATGATCGTCAGAAGAAGCGAAGCCAGATGAGGTCTCGCATTGTAATTCGGGAAAGACATGCAGCGTGCTGCTGCAGCAGTCAGCAGCAGTATGTAAGGATTGACGTTGTCATCGAGATTCTTCTTGAAGATTATCCCCGCCATCGTGTAATTAAAGACGGCAGTAAGACCGATAACGCCTATAAGCCCGAACAGCTTATAAGCCGCTCCTACAAAGAAATACCAGCCGACCTCCTCCGGACACCAGTTAAGTCCGTGATGCCAGCTGTATATCTCATCGAGGACAAGACCTTTGGTCGAGATCATGTCCAGACCGACCTTAATCTGGATCATCGCATCACCGATGTATCCTTCGCCGATCATCTTTATGTTGAAGAAAGGACAGTAAAGAAGAGCTACCGCCGCGATTATGAACACCTTGGCTGATGTCGACAGCTTCTTTTGTCTTAAAGACGGCATCTTACTTCTTTAATGCGATTGCCTGCTTAGCCTTCTCGGCGATATCTGCGCCTGTCAGATGGTAATAAGCCATAAGCTCTGCAGGTGTACCGGAACGTCCGAACTCATCCTGAACGCCTACGCGGAGCATCGGGCAGGGAGCGTTCTCTACGAGAACCTCAGCTACTGCACTTCCGAGGCCGCCGATAATGGAATGCTCTTCGCAAGTAACGATGCAGCCTGTCTCTCTGGAAGCTTTGATGATAGCCTCCTTGTCGATAGGCTTGATAGTATGCATGTCGAGAAGTCTCGCGGAGATGCCCTCGCTCTCGAGGATATTAAGAGCCTCGATAGCCTGCTCTACCATGTAACCGCAGGCGATGATGGTAACGTCCGTTCCATCCTTTACCATATGTGCTTTTCCTAATGTGAAATCAACGTCCTCGCCGAACTCGCCGTAAACGGAATCGGTGGCAAGACGTGCAAGTCTTACGTAGAAAGGTCCGTCATTCTCGTACGCAGCTTTAACCGCCATTCTCGCGGAAGCAGCATCAGCAGGGCACAGAACAGTCATGTTAGGGAGGGATCTCATTATCGAGAGGTCCTCGAGGCACTGGTGGGAAGCACCGTCCTCTCCTACCGTGATACCTGCATGTGAAGCGCATACCTTTACGTTAAGCTTGGGGTAGCATACGGAGTTTCTGATCTGCTCGCAAGCTCTCTCTGTCGCGAACATGGCGAAAGAGGAGACGAAAGCCGTCTTGCCGCATGTAGCCATACCGGCAGCACATGCAACCATGTTTGCCTCCGCAATACCCATATCGAAGAATCTTTCCGGGAAGTCCTTCTTAAATCTGCCTGTGTTAGTGGAACCTGCAAGGTCCGCGTCAAATACTACGATCTTCTCGTCAGAACCGATCTCCTGAAGTGTTCTTCCGTAAGCCTCTCTTGTTGCCATCTTGCCCATTGGATCAACCCTCCAGTTCTGCTATCTTCGCGTCGAGTTCTGCGACTGCGATATTATATTGATCTTCCTTAGGTGCACAGCCATGCCAGCTCGGGTCGTCCGTCATGAAGGAAACGCCCTTGCCCTTATGTGTCTTGCAGATAACGAAGAACGGCTTGCCGGAACCCTGATTAGCCTTGAAAGCCTCTACAGCGCCTTCGATCTCATCGAAGTTGTGACCGTCGATCACGACTGTCTCCCAGCCGAACGCCTTCGTCTTAGCCTCGATATCGCCGAGACTCATAACATCATCGACCTTACCGTCGATCTGAAGACCGTTGTAGTCGAGGAATGCACAGATATTGTCGAGCTTGTAATGAGCAGCGCTCATGAGAGCTTCCCATACTTCGCCCTCCTGCATCTCACCGTCACCGAGAACGGAGAAGACGCGGTATGACTTCTTATCCACCTTGCCGGCAAGAGCCATTCCGACTGCTGTCGATATACCCTGGCCGAGTGAACCCGTCGACATATCGATACCGGGTGTGATCGCCTTGCAGGGGTGTCCCTGAAGGAATGAACCGATTTTACGGAGATTCTTGATCTCATTAACATCGAAAAAACCACGCAGTCCCAAAGCCGAATAAAGAGCCGGTGCACAGTGTCCCTTGGAAAGAACGAATCTGTCACGCTCGGGATCCGAAGGATTCTTGGGATCTACGTTAAGTACCCTGTTATACAGGTAGCAGATAATGTCCGTACAGGAAAGGGATCCGCCGGGATGTCCGCTCTTGGCGTTATATACGCCCTCGATAACCCATCTTCTCATTCTTGCCGAGAATAACTCGAGCTCTTTTCTCTGTTCAGGTGTCATGGTTGAACCGCCTCTCCTCAAATACCGCTTTATTATATATCAGTCTGCGAAAATTCTCTGCACTCTTTTTCCCACATCGCAGGTAATCTCGTAACTTATTGTCCCGAGGGCTTCGGCAAGCTCGGCTGCAGGCCTGTCTTTACCGAATATCGTCACGATATCACCCTTCTTGATCTCGCCCTTCATATCGGTCGCATCCAGCATGCACATATCCATACATACATTGCCTATGATAGGGAGACGCTGACCGTTAACTATAAGTTCGAAACCGTTGCTTAATCTTCTCGACAGTCCGTCAGCATATCCTACCGAGACCGTAACCACCTTGGTGGGACGCTTAGCCACGAAGTGCCTTCCGTAGCTTATTGTCGTTCCTTCGGGAACCGTCTTAACGTGAACGACCTTGGAATACCATGTCATAACGGGCTTAAGATCGATATCCGTATAGCCGTCAGGACAGCCGTCAGGCTTAAATCCGTACAGGATAAGTCCCGCACGCACCATATCCATGTGCATATTAGGAAATCTCATGATTCCAGCGCTGTTGCAGATATGTCTCTTCTTAAATTCGATGCCGAATCCCTTTAAGGCCTCGACTTCCCTGGTAAAAGCCTCGAACTGGCTCATCGTGTAAGCATCGTCATTGGTATCGGCTACCGCGAAATGAGAGAAGATGCCGTAAGGGTTGATGCCGGGAAGTTTGCAGATCTCTACGATCTCATTATTCATCGAACCGTCAGCCGGGAAACCGATACGTCCCATACCCGTGTCGATCTTGATATGAATATCGCAGACCCTTCCCTGCCTTACAGCCTCATTGGAAAGTGCGACCGCAGACTCTTTATCGTATATAGCTAGGTCGATATTATACAGAACCGCATCCTCATAACTCTCGATGTCGGTGCCTCCGAGGATCAGAAGTCTTGATGTGATTCCGCTCTGTCTTAAGTGAACTGCCTCGCCGATAGTCGCGATGCATAATCCGTCCGCGCCGTTGTCGAGCAGTGTCTTGGCAACCTCATAAGCGCCGTGGCCGTAAGCATCGGCCTTAACCACCGCCATGATATCGGCATTGGGATCCGTGATGCGTCTGATCTCTTCAATATTGTGCTTAAGGGCAGACTTGTCTATCTCGACGCAAGTCCTGTCAAAGAAAACACCATCCTCAATTATGCCCATCTTAACCTTGCCACTCCGTATCTTCGAAGATCTTTGTCAACCGGCCGATAACATCCGTCGGAAGCATGAAGCGCTTACCGAGCTGCCGGGCTGTCTCCGCACCTGCCGCAGAATGGAAATAAACGCCGGCAACTCCTGCATTACAGGGCTTGATACCCTGTGCGAGGAAGCCTGCGATAAGGCCTGTCAGAACGTCGCCGCTCCCGCCTTTAGCCATGCCGCTGTTATCGCCTTGAATACTATAACATGTGTCATGCGGTGTATATATCAGAGTTTTATTATCTTTCAGCACAAGAAGACACGTATTATCCACCGCAAATTTGGCACACACTTCATCAGTAACGTCTCCTGCGAGCAGTCTTCTCATCTCGCCCACATGAGGAGTGAGCACCGCAGGCAGAAGTCCCCGTTCCTTACGGGACGCCAGTACCGGCAGCAATTCCTCCCTGTAATGCGCGATTATGTTAAGCGCACCCGCGTCGAGCACGAGGGCAGGAGCATTTAGAAGAAACTCCTCTACGAGCGCCTTGGATCTCGGGTCTGACTCGTCGAGACCGGGACCGGCGGCGACGGCAGTGGTCCTGCTTATGAGCTGATCTGCCCGGCGCAGCGTGGCGGTAACGCCCTCATCCCAAGCTGATGTCAGCGCACAGGGACAGTTCGCCTGAAGAGGCGCCAAAGCCGAAGCCGGCGCGAAAGCCGTGACAAGGCCCGCTCCGCTTCTTAAAGCCGAGGAGCATGCCAGCACGAGAGCACCCGTCATAAACTCAGAGCCTGCGCACACCAGCAAGTGGCCGAAGTCATTCTTGTGCGCACGGTCGTCCCTGACGGGAGCCATTCCCTTTACGAGTTCTTTCGTTATATTAGTGCAGCTGCTCATGTGTCCTCCAGGTCGAGCCTTGTCTTCTTCTCAACATTAAGAAGCGACAGGTCGAACGGCGTCTCCTGATATACATAGTAATTAAGCCAGTTCGCGAAAAGCAGCGTAGCCGAAGCGCGCCACAGCATTACGGGTTCCTTCTCCGGGTCATTATCCTTGTAGTAATTGATCGGCATCTTGATGGGACGGCCGAGACTTAAGTCACGCTTATACTCGGAATCGAGAGTGAAACGGTCATACTCCGAGTGACCGGTAATGAAGAACTGTCTTCCCTTACGGTCGGATACCGCGTATACGCCGCACTCGGGAGACTCGGAGAGGATACGGAGGTTGTAGATCTTCGCGATATCTTCTCTTCGAAGTTCCGTGTGACGTGAGTGAGGCACGAAGAATACATCGTTGAAGCCTCTGAAGAGCTTAACAGGCTTGGACCATGTCATCGAATGCTCGAATACGCCGAAGCATTTCTCCGGAAGGTCGTACTTCGGAATGCCGTAGTGATAGTAAAGTCCGGCCATTGCACCCCAGCAGATATGCAAAGTGGAATAAACATGAGTCTTACTCCACTCCATGATTCTGCACAGTTCCTCCCAGTAATCGACTTCCTCATAAGGAAGATGCTCGACGGGGGCGCCCGTGATGATCATGCCGTCGTAGAAGCGCTCCTTGATATCATCGAATGTCTCGTAATACTTGATCATGTGCTCGGCGCTTGTGTGCTTGGACTCGTGAGTCGAGATCCTGAGAAGATCGATATCGATCTGAATAGGTGTGTTGGAGAGCGTACGCAGAAGCTGCGTCTCTGTTGTTACTTTATCCGGCATCAGGTTCAGAATAACGATATGCAGAGGTCTGATATCCTGCGACAGGGCGCGGTTCTCCTCCATAACGAAGATGCCCTCACCTTCGAGAATATGTCTTGCCGGTAAATTGTCTGGTATTCGAATGGGCATTTAATGCCTCCTTATGCTGATATGAATTCGTTCAATATTGATTCTGAGGGGACACGTGAAGGATCTACCTTGGGAATCTTCTTCAGGTGTCTTACGAGACGGTCAGCCCATGTGAGCGCCGCTGACAGATCAGCGAAGTCCTTGCCTGTCAGCGATCTTTCCATGAATACGTTGGGCTCGAGCCTGCCCTCATCCAATGCGAGCAGCGCCTCGTTGATATCCCCGAGTGCGAGCGGAGCTATTACAAGACTCTCGTACGGAAGGAAAGAATTGACGTGATAGTCTGCTGCCGAGAGGTAATCCGTATAGTATTTCTCCTCGGACTTGGCAATCATCGGCCAATAGTCGATAGTCGATAAAGCGTGCGACGCTCTGTGACGCTTGTCTCTTACGATCCTTCGAAGGAGTCTGATCTCCGCGCTGTCCATCAGTTTCCTGTCAGAGAAGACATTGCCGTAAGGCATGATGAAGACCTTCAGAATCTCTCCGTCGAAGTCACCGGAGATCCTTTTATTAAGGCCGTGTAGTCCTTCCACCACCAGGACACCGTCATCCGGGAGCGCGATGGCTTCGGAAGCATCGCGCTCCTTCTGCATTCGCTCGTTGAAGTCGAAGAACGGCGGAATGACCGTCTTGCCTGCGATGATGTCATGAATATCATTATGAGCGCGCTCCACGTCGATGGCATCGATAGTCTCGAAGTCGGGACGTCCCGCTCTGTCATATGTGAGTTCCTTGAGATAATAGTAATCATCGAGCGACAGGAAAGCCGCTTTCCTCCCGGCCTTAGACAAACCGTGCGACAGACGCATAGTGAATGTAGTCTTGCCAGATGATGTGGGGCCTGCTACGAAGATGGCCTTCTTGGACCTGTCTTCGATCATGATATCTACGATCTTATCGATACGGGATATGAATCCCTCTTCACTTCTTCTTATAAATTCAGGAAGTTTCTTCTCGCCGAGATTTTCTTCAAGTTCTTCCACTGTAACGTTTATCTTATCTTCGAGAAGTGCCATACTCCCACCTTCTTACCTTTTGTATCTGAAAAACTTCCTCAGGACCAGTCTGTCCACCAGGAAATCGTAGAAATACTGTGCCACCTTATACAGGATGACGACGAGTCCCGGAATAATGACGAATGCCGCCAGCACGAGGACTACTACGATTACTACATGTATGCCTCCGGTAAGAACACCCATTACCGTGGAGAAGCTTCCGCCGCCTGACGCGAACTTTTCGGTGTATTTCTCGAGCGTAGTGTTAAGATAGTCGATCAGAAAATCCTTAAGCCCGTTGCTCTGAACCGTCAGTCTCGGAAGGATCAGACTTACCGTGAGACTCATAACCAAATATGCTTTGTAAACCTTGACTAATAGAATACCTGCCTTGCCCCAGACGGGCATGCCGTAGTACTTGAAGCACAGGAAAGGATTAGCAAGCGAAAGCAATACCAGCATGATCGTAGCGAACAGTCCGAAACTGCCCACTCCGATGAGCGGCCTTCCAGTCCAGTAATAAAGAACAAGGAAAAGCGTAGTCAGGAAACCATACAGGAGAAACAGCTCAACGTGACGTCTGTTCTCAAAATCCGTATCGCTCCAGTATCTTCCCAGAAACAGGCCTTCAGCGTAATCCAAGGATAACCTCCAAATTAAAAATCCCGCCTTCGTATTCTAACATACAACGGGGGGTAAATAAACGATTAGGGCAGTTGCCGCGCGGTCAACGGAGTCTGAAACACATTTCCGTTGTAGCTTCAATAAGCTCCTTGAGTTTTGTCCAATTCTTAGGGAAGTTCTTGGTCCTGCTCGACACGAGATCGGAGCCGTCTTCGAAATTGACACATATACGCCAGGAAGAAGGATTCGCAGTCGGAAGTCCGTACTTGGCAAGCTCTCCCTTGTTATAGCCCTCCATCCACTCAAGCATTCCCGTGCCCGGAAGGTTATCCTGCATCAGCTCGAGTTTCTCGGGGGTTAAGGACTTCATGAAGTTGTTATTCCACATATATCCGTCGTTCCAGGAGATGAGCTTGCGTGCAAAATCATAGCGAACCTTATATCCGCCGCCCGTAAATGAGCTTATCTCCACTTCGAGAGTGGTAATCGACTTATATCTATCGTCTTTCTTCATTTGCCCTCATTATTCGATCCGTATTCCGAACACCGAACCCTGGGAAGTTCCGATAACCAGAGTATTGCCGAACACGGCCGGTGACGCCTCGAAAGTAACCCCGCTGCCGGTTCCCGAACTTACCTGAATATAGGTGATTCGCTCGCCTGTCTGACCGTTAACAAGGTGTATCTGTCCCAGACTGTCAGCAATAATTATATACGCATTACCGTCCTCGGTGTAGCACGCGACAGGTGATGAATATGTATAAATATTCATGTCATAATGCCAAACTTCTGTGCCTGTATCCCTATTGTAAGCGACCAGACGGTTGCCGCTTGTCAGGCCGTCAGTCATGGAATACGAGAAAATTACGAGGTTAGAGATATTTCCCATACCGATGATCGGGTTTCCGACGCAGCCGCCGCTCTGGTCGGTTGCTGAAGTCTCTCCGTTGTATGTATAGCAGGACTGGGATGTCTGCCAGACCTCTTCACCTGTTAGTCCGTTGATCTTATAGGTATAAGCTGCACCGTTATACTGTCCGCTTCCCTGATTATCTACCTCAGTACCGATATAGATATAAGGAATGCCGTTCTCCTCCTGCACTACAGGCGACAGATCAGAGTCATCTCCTGTCCTGAATACCCACACCATCTGCAGGGTATTGAGGTCCAGACACACGAGGTTGCAGTTATTATCCATGAAATAGCAGTAATTGCCGTAGACCGCCGCGGAGCTCTCCACGCCGAGGTATCTTCCCTGCGTATCATTGAAAATATACTTATATCCCGTGCACATAGGGTTAACGGAAACCGTGCCCGCTACGGAATTGTACTGGGAATTAAGCTGGAAATTATATATGATACCGTTCTCACACGGCCAAATGAGGGTGTCCGTCGCTCCGTCGATTATAGGTGACGAGTCGAAGGCGCCCCAGTTCATTCTGTAGGCACCGTCATCGAGACCTTCATACGAATAGAGAAGCGAGCCGTCGATAAGCGAGAATATATACATTCCGAATGAGTATTCACCGTTGTCGTCACCCTGACCGATATAAAGAAGAGGGTATCCTCTCGGGTCGAGTGCTGCCGTACCTTTAACAGAAGCCCCGACATAGATGGGATCACGGGTCATGTTGCCGGTCTCAAGATCCATAAAATAGATATATCCGTCCAAGGAAGGGCAGATAACCTCGGTAAAATCAGGTCTTATGGCTGACGGATAGACATTCATGTGAGCAAGAGTCTCGGAAGGCCATCTTACGATAAGAGGCTGGCCCGTAAGTCTGTATCCCGTCCACTCGAAAGTCATGTCGGAAGACAGCAGACTGTGGCCGTTCTCGTACTCCCAGACCTGAGTCAATGTATCGACAGTGCCATCTGCGGGAGTGAGATAGCCGAATGATGCCGTATTTCTGAAGTTATTGCCTCTGTAAGTGAGGATTCCGGGAATCTGCGTGTAATAAAGCGGATCTCCTATGTTGATAGGATTCTCGCGGGTAAAATCCGTAAGGATCTGCGAGCCGCTGATGATATTCTGAGTAATTCCTCTCATCGAGGGGTTAACGCTCTCGTCGATAACCGCATCAGGATCGATGAAGATGCCTGCTGTCGCTGGATAAAGAATGGGATTCTGGTAATCTGCGAGCGGAGGCACGGGTGTCGGAGTAGCCGTGGATACCGCAATATAATTGTTGAGTATCTCACCCGATGAAGGATTAGTCTGACCGTTATGCTTCTTGGTATAAAGAACAGCCGCGAGCACGGACGTAAGGATGACCGATATTATGGTCAGCGTGACAACCAGCACGGTAGTACCGCCCGAAGGATCGTGCGAAGGCTGATGATAACTGTTATCAGGCTCGATGTACTGATTCTTCAAATCCATAAGGGAAATAATATCATATACTCTCGGCTATTTCGAGAAGCCTCGTCAGTCTGTGATTCATTCCGGACTTGCCGATAGGCGGATTCATCATCTTTCCGAGCTCCGCGATAGACGCACCGGGATTGTTCTGATGCACTACCGCCGCCTCATAAAGGCTTCTCGGAAGCTTCTCCGCCTCAGGGGACGCGAGCAGCTTTCCAATAAGTTCTCCCCTTCTTGCCGCTGCCTCCGCCTGGCGGCCGGTATTGCCCGAGTCGCAGTTAACTGCGCGGTTTATGTCGGAATACACTTCGCGCTCTATCCTTATGCTCTCGAAATTAAGCCTCGCGGTACTTGCACCTATAAGGCCCAGAATATCGGAGACGGCATCGCCGTTGCTAATGTAGACCGAGTGGATCTCGCCCCTGACGGCCTCCGAGTACGGGATATCGAAGCCTGACAGGATGCCCGTGATGACATCTGCCGCCTCGGGGTTCACGGGTCTTAACTCGATCCTGTATGCCGATGTGGGTTCCGTTATGTAGCCGCACGAGAGGAAAAAGCCTCTCAGGAAAAGTCTCGCTCCGTTCTTGGGATCGAGAGCTATCTTCTCTGAAGATCCGGTCAGTACATCCTTACACTTCAGTAGAACTTCCTCGGCATAGTCCTTTATCGGGGTGCCGGGCATGATAATCCCGGAGGCGAGGCTTCGCTTGTCCTCTGCCTTCTTAACAGGGAGGGCTGCAGCTTCCGCCTTTACGAGCTTAGAGAAACTCTCTTTCCTGTCCTCAGCTGTTTGTCTCGGTTTTTTTAACGTCATATCTGGGGTCTCTGTCTATATCACGGTGATGAACCGTTACTCTGTAGCCTTCATCCGCGAGGATCTGACCCAGTTTCTCCGCGATGAATACGGATCTGTGTCTTCCTCCGGTACAACCGACTCCGATATTAAGTCTGGACTTACCCTCTCTGATATAGAAAGGGATCATGAATTTGAACATATCGCCGAGTTTATCAAGGAACTGCCTTGTCTCTTCGAATCCCATAAGGTATTCGGCGATAGGCTCGTCCTTACCGCTCATCATCTGAAGCTTCTCTACCCAGAAAGGATTCGGGAGGAACCTTACATCCAATACATTGTCACTGTCGGATGACAGACCGTACATAAACCCGAATGACTCTACATAAATGGAAAGACCTGAAGCCTCAGCCTCATCGAGGACCGTACGAAGTTCTTTTCGAAGTGCCGAGAGCGTGGTCATGGTAGTGTCGATGATGTTGGTGGCGCGTCCACGGATGGGCTGCAGCAGTCTTCTCTCGGCAGCTATGGCATCCACAAGGCTCATCTCCTCTGTGAGAGGGTGTGATCGTCTTGTCTGACGGTAACGGCTTACGAGGATGTTGTCGTTGGCTTCGAGGAATACGATTCTGTAAGTGCAGCCGAGGTCATCGAGCTTTACCATGGCGGAGTCAAATCCGGCGAGCAGGCTTCTCGATCTTACGTCGACTACAAGGCAGAGCTTCTCCACTGCTATAGATGAATCTTTGTCAATCGTCATGAAAGACTCGACAATACCCGGAAGAAGTACGGGAGGCAGATTATCAATACAGAAGTAACCGTGGTCCTCGAAGTAAGCCGCTGCCTGCGACTTCCCCGCTCCGCTCATGCCGGTCAAAATGATAATGTCCATTATTTCTCACTCCCGCCTAAAAATCTTACTTCGCATTCAAGTCTCACGCCGCTGTCGGCATAAACCTTGTCCTGAATATAATTAATGAGCTTCTTAATATCCCCGGAGCCTGCGGTGCCGTTGTTATTAACGACGAAGCCCGCGTGCTTGGGACTCACCTGTGCCCCCGAATCATCAAGAGAAAAACCTTTAAGTCCGGAGTCCTGTATCAGCTTACCTGCGAAGTATCCCTCGGGGCGCTTGAATGTCGAACCGCATGAGGGAACCGTAAGAGGCTGGGATGCATTTCGCTTGTCGCGAAGCTCCCTGACGAGCGCATCGATGGCCTCTTTATCGCCTTTCTTAAGACGTGCCCGAAGTCCCGTTACGATCCTTCCGTTATGAGCGAAGAATGACGTTCTGTATCCGAAGTCATCCTTGCTGACTTTCTTAAGTTTTACTTCGCCGTTCTCGATGTATCTTACTTCCACGGCGATGTCCGAGATGTCACGTCCGTAGGCACCGGCATTCATGAACACCGCGCCTCCGACACTTCCCGGGATACCGCATGAGAACTCGGCTCCTTCGAATCCTGCGGTGGCAGCCGTATTGCCGAATTTCGACAGAAGGCAGCCTGCCTGCGCTGTTATGAACCCGTACTCACTGTCGTCCGGGTCATCTTCAACATTAATCGAAGACATGTTATTTCCAAGCTTGATGATAAGACCTTCAAAGCCCTCGTCATCCGCGATAACATTGGAACCGTTGCCGAGTATGAATACGTCGAGACCGTGTTCCTTTGCATAGTCTAACAGACCGGTTATCTCTTCCTCACTTGAAGGCTCCGCAAAATATGAAGCGGGACCTCCCGTCTTCATGGTGGTGAGGGGCTTAAGTAATACGTCTCTTCTGATGATATCTTCTATGGACATCAGCTTAAGTTGCCTCCCGGGAATACTCGCGAGACAAGATCCTGGGCAGCATTGAAACCCATCTTCTTGACTCTGTAGTTGATGGCGGCAGCCTCGACAATGATGGCGAGGTTACGTCCGGGTCCTACCGGGATAGTTATGGAAGGAACCTTAAGACCTAAGATCTCCGTTGTCTCTTCATTCAAACCCATTCTGTCATAGGTCTTGTTCTCATCCCACATCTCGAGGTTGATAACGAAGTCTATCGACTCCTGAGGTTTAACGGAAGATACACCGTAAAGCTCCTTAACATTCATGATACCGATACCGCGTATCTCGATAAGGTGCTTGATGACATCGGGCGCCTTGCCTACGAGAGTAGTCTCGGAGACCTTTCTTATCTCGACCTGATCGTCTGCGATAAGTCTGTGTCCTCTCTTTACTATCTCGAGCGCTGTCTCGGACTTACCAACACCGCTCTCACCAAGGATAAGGATACCTTCACCGTTTACCTCGACGAGAACGCCGTGCATCGAGACACGCGGAGCAAGTTCCATCTTAAGGTACTTAACAAGCTCACTCGAGAAGTCCGAAGTCGCTTCTTCCGTCCTTAGAACGGGAGTCTTCGTCTCCTCAGCAGCCTCAAGTATCTCGGGCTGCACCTCATGGTTACGCGTGATTATCAGCGCGGGAATATCCTTCTCGAATAAAGTGGAGATGGACCTCTTTCTGTCCTCCGATGTGAGGTTGTTAAGGAAAGCATGCTCCATATTACCGACGATCTGAAGTCGGTCAGGGCCGAAGTGGTCGTAATACCCTGCAAGCTGAAGTCCCGGACGCGTAACGTCTGCGACGGTTATTCTTCTTTCCTCAATGTCCCCGGAATCATAGACGACTTCGAGTTCAAATCTCTCTACTATCTGCGACAGAAAAATACTTGAATAAGGCATCTGACCCCTCCGCTTCGGTTATCATTTAATTATACAACACCACAAGACAAAAACTGAAACGGTGAGATGCAATACATTCAGAATAATGAGGGTCTTCAAAAGAGCTTTGTTATCCTTTTTCAGCTTGCATCTGCTGTCCATAAATAACTTAGAAATAAAGTTTATCAGCACATTGACTAACATAAGTGCAATGATGATCATTTCGTTTTTATAATGCCGCTTTGGAACGCCTATAAAATCGGAAGGATAATCAGCTCCGTGTTGACTGACATCAAATTGGAAAAACTCTCTTTCTCCGTTTCCGTAATCAACAGAAACCATCGAACCATAGTGAATCTCGGCTCTAAAATCGTTATCTATACTCCTTGCATACTCCACATCACCAGCATCATAACTCAGACTCGCTAAAGGAACACTATCCGCATATGTCCTGTTTCCATGGCCAAAATCCTTCAAGATAGTACAGGTGTCGCCGGTGATGTTAATTATCCTTACTTCTTCCGGCTGATACTCCCTCTCTGTAATCGCCAGATTAACAACTGTCACAGGCTTCCAATGACCGATGTTATGCCAATCGACACCTTCATAATCCATAAGAACCGCCGGAATCTCATATTGAGTTCTGTAAACCAATCCGTATGGCACCATGTAATGAGGATTCATAAATGACAGTGTCAGTGCCGCTGCCATCATCAACATCCCGAGAAAGAATAATACTTTACACACATTCTTCATAATTGCATCCTTCATGATAAAGACTATCACCGGCGGTAATGGTTTAAAAGACACTTCCAATGCAAGTTGTATGCTATTAATTCTACTTACAGTATAGGTTGCACCCTACAGACCTTTGTCGTGTTTTGTCGTTTTTTGTCGACAATTGTCGGTTTTTAACAGCTTGACACATAGTATCATCAATTCATATCTTCGTGGCCACGTAAAACTATACGGAGAGCACTACTATGAAAGGACGAAAGTATAAAGATAAAGACAACAGCCGTTATCTTCAGGAAGGAAGAAAAACTATTCGGGAGAGCTGTCTTATGGACGACATGTTCTTCAGGCTGTGTATGGCAGAAAACCCGGAAGCTTTCAGACTCATTCTTAGAATAATACTTGATAAACCGGAACTGGAAATCGAAGACTTCCATATCCAAGATCACATCGATAACTATTCAGGAAGAAGCATAACATTGGATTCATTTGCCAAAGATGCATCGACAGGAGATGTTCTGAATGTCGAAGTACAAAAATCCAAGGATTATCACATTCCTCAGAGAGCACGATACCACTCCGCGATGCTGGATACTCACAGAGATCTCAAGAAGAATCAGGACTTCAAAGACTTGCGGCAGAACGTCGTGATATTCCTGTGCAGCGATGATATACTCAAAAGGGGGAAGCCCATTTATCGGATAGTAAGAAAAACCGACGACAACGAACCTTTCAACGACGGTTCGAAGATCATCATTCTGAACTGCAGTTACAAAGGTAATCACAGACTTCAAAAACTGATCGATGACCTCAATGCAACCGATGCAGATAAAATGAATTACAAAGAACTGGCTGAAGTTGTCAACGAGAAAAAGGAAAAACAGAAGGGAGACGATGTAATGACTATATTTGACGAAGTATATGAAGACGGGAGATCCGACGGTATAGAAGAAGGTATAAAGAAGGGCTTCGAGAAAGGACAGATTCAGGCTAATATCGAGGCTGCAAAGAAGATGCTTTCCATGGGTAAATTCACCTATGATGACATTGCAGAATCAACAAGTCTCCCGCTCGAGACCATCAAGGAGCTTGCAGGATAAACTCCCCGGCGAATAATCAGCAACAATTAGAAAGGCTGCCCTAAAGTGATTTATTTCACCTTAAGACAGCCTTAATTATTTTAGTTACATCAGGATATTCTGGTCTTTCTTAAGAAGACTACCGACAGACTTGCACACATAATTCCGATGCCGAGCATAATGGCATCTGACCCCTCCGCTTCGTTATCAGTCAATTATACACCAGTCGGAAGGTTTTCTTCCTCGCTTATATAACCTGATCCGAATGAATCAGCTTCGCCCCGGCTTAAGTTATTCCTTCTTATCTCATAATCAATGCCGAATGTATATTGGGATTTCGATCCTGCCGCGTTGCCGATATCGTTAGATCTTATGAGCAGAGAGGAGAAAATAAGTAAAGACACTCCGAACCCGAGGCCCAGTGAGATTATTAATGCGAGTATATCCATTTACCCCTGTCTCCTTCCCGCGAAATTAAAGATAGATACATCCTGCGTAAGATCTATACTGCTCATAACCTTCCTGATCCTTGCTATACCGCATGAGAACAAAGCGGCCGTTCCCGCTGCAATTACCGCCAGGATCTCTATTCCCGCCACAGTACTCTTCTCGAAGTTAAAGTCGATAAGAAGCGGCAGCAGGTTCCTGAATATCAGGAAAAACAGACCCGTCAGTAAAAGTCCAGCAGCTGTCATCAAAAGGAAGAAAAGTCTCTTATCCCAGGGAACACCGCATACCACTTTGCCGGTCTGTCCGTTAACAACTACCGTATTGTGAGTCCCCTTATGAGTATATGTAATAAACCATGCGGGCAGCATCGCATACTTCAAGTGCTTATAATCAATATCGGTCCGGTGCTGTTCCGAATGAATCCTGATCGAACTTGCCTCATGCACATTCCTAAGGACCAGTTCATCAAAGTATTCATCAGCCCTTTTGCTCGCCGCACTCTTGAGATTTCCGTAAGTGACATCGGAGATATTCGAATAGAATCCGAGAAGATACTCTTCGTTGAAGGACGTAAGATCATACAGGTTATATGGCTCGAGTCTTGAACTGCTCTCATCGGAGAGCATTCTTGAACCGTCCAGAGGAAGGCCCGTGATATTCATAACACCTGCCCTGCCGAAATACTCGGTCCTGGTCCTTCTGCCGCTTCTGACGCTTCCGGATACTACAACCGAACCTTTATGACGGCAGTTAACGATCCAGTAAGGAATATAAATGCCGCGTACTTCATCCGGCTTGAAATTCCTGATGCTCTTGGGGATAAAGAATCCTTTACCGAACTGCTCGCGCACTGCTCCCAGAGCCTCATCGGCAGTTAATTTGAAAGGAAGGATATACCCCGGTCTTTTCTGCTTGGCGATCCTGCTGAATACGACCGCGGTATTGCCGCAGTAAAGACATCTCGTCGAGACTTCCGTCCCGTTGATGATGACCTCTCCTCCGCAGCTTTTGCAGATATATACATAGCGGTCTATATATTCGGGAGCCTCCAAACCGTATATATCGCTTAGGGATTCGACCTTGGTATCCCAAAGAAGTTCCTTTTCCGTGACACCGTAATCTCCGGGGGCAAATGTTCCCCCGCAGTTATCACAGATAAGCATCTGCTTTCCCGGATCGAAGACCAGCTGTCCCGTACAATTTCTGCAGCGATTAATCATTCAGCAAATTCCTATATATTGACAGGCGCCGCATAAAGCGACGCCGTCAGTAAATCAGTCAATATGAATCATCCTTCTTGCCGGAGAATCACGAGAACTTAACCTCGACCTTATGCGTAGCGCCGTCCGTGAAGATCGGTACCTTACAGTCAGGAAGCTCGTTGCCGTCACAGAAGACCTTTACGCCCTCGTTTGTACGGCGGAAGCCCTGAGGCTTTGTGATATTGATATCGTAAACGGCAACACCGCTGTTTACCGTTACATTAAGTTCCGTGTCATCGTCTCTGAGCAAAGGCTCTACGATGAGAGCATCGGATGTGAACTCTACACCGAAGCAGGAGAACAGGCACAACAGGAGCCATGTGGATGTACCGGAGAGTGTAGGTCCGATATTCTCACCCGTGCTGGAGTTGTTGTACTGTGTGCACCACCTGGGGTTACCGCATGAGTCGAACGGATGCTTAAGTGTTCTGTAAGGAAGGATGCAGTCGATTACCCAGTAAGCTGTCTTGGCGAGTCTTCCTGCAAGCTCAACATCGGAAACTTCCTTAGCTGCCTTGAGCATAGCTGCTGCAGCCATCATGTTAGCATGCTTGAATACGCCGCCGTTCTCACGGTCACCGGGATAATACAGCGCAACGTCGATCCTCGGAGCGATCTTCGGATAGTCAACTGTGGAGCAGAGTCTGAAGCCGTAAGGTGACTTGATGTACTTATCCATGGAGTCGAGCATTGTGGAGATCTGCTGCTCGTCTGCACATCCGGAGAGTACGGACCAGGAGAATGCATTGAGGAAGTATGTTCCGGGAGCATCCTCGACCTGAAGCTTATCGCCTGCAGCACCTAAGTACTCGAGCTCGGGCTTATCCTTTCTGTTGAACAGAACTCTGGCGAAGAAATCATTCTTCCATGCGTTCTCTCTCATCGTCTTCTTAACTGCCTCGGAAAGCTCGCCGAGCTCAGCAGCATAAGCCGCATCACCTGTCTTCTCGAACATACCCTTAGCTGCATCAATGGCAACCTTCAGAAGGAAGCCGTTCATCGTGGACTCGGAGAACTCCGACTCGAAAGGAACCTCTCCGTAAGCCTTACCCTTAGCAGCGAGCTGCTCCTTGTATGCTTCGAGCTTCTTGCCTGCAGGCAGGAAGTCGGGATCTACTCTAAGGCAGTCGTTCCAGTCAGCTCTGTCAATGAGCGGGATGCCGTGGGCACCTACGGAGATCTTGGCACTGTATGTGATGATGGCCTTGATAGTCTCGAGGATAGTTCTCTTCTGACCTCTTCCCTCCTTAACGGCCTTCATAGCCTCATCGGGAGTCTCATAAGTCTCAGCCATTACAACCTCTTCCTTAAGGAAGTCGTAGTCGCCTGTAAGGCTTACATATCTGTCGAGTGCCTGGAGCAGCCACAGTCCGTCATCAGACCACTGACCGGGCTCCTTGCCGTACCAGTAGAAGTTGTGGTTTGTGTAACCTGCCTCGAAAACATTGCTTGTCCACTCGCGGAGGAGCTTCTTTACGAACTCCTGCTGTCCCATACCTGCAAAGTAGTACATGGAAGCAAAGATGTCCTGGATCTCTCTAAATCCGATCTCACGGTAACCCTTCTGTGTCCAGTCAAGAGATCTGGATACGAATGTCTGATAGAAGACCTGGAAAGGCAGGTTGTTGTTTACGTAAGACTCGAAGTTCTTATCATCGTGAGAGATCTTCATGTACTTGGCGTAGTCATGAGTGAAGTTAACTACCTTGTCGTACATCTCGGGAAGAGCCTTCTCGTCGCTGTAGTAAGCGATGAGATTAGCGATCTCCTCGTTAGTCGTCTTATCTACTACATAAGCATCGTTAACTACGTCGGAAGAAAGACAAGTGAAGTTATCGGCTCTTACGGATCCGCCGGCCTTAACGGTAAAGCTTGTGGCGAGAGCGAAGAAGCCGGGACCCTTACGGGACTGCTTGTCGGAAAGGAATGCGATGTACTCAGGATTTGCGAGTGTGCCGCTTCCTACGAAGTCTGCATAACGTGCGCAGTACTGTGTAGGCAGCTTAACCTTGCCGTCCTCGTGAACAATGAGCGTGTTCCAGCGGATATTGCCCTTCGCGTTCTTGGGGTTGGGGTCGTTACAGATGGCGAGGATATTCTCATCACCGTCATAGTAAACCTCGGACTCGCAGACAACTGTCGTGAAGATAACGTCCTCACTCAAGGCATGTACCTGCTTTGTTCCGAACATACCCGTGTAAACGATACGGAGGTCTCTGTCCTTGGAACCCGTGTTCTCGATGTTGATCATCTGAGCTTCTGTAGCCAGAGGCATATTATCCTGCGCGGGAAGGATAAAGATAGTTCTTGTTACCTTAAGTCCGTCCTCAAGCTCATACGAGATAATCGTTCTGTTCTGTGAATGTGTTGTAGTAACCTTCTTGAGACCGTCAGCCTTAGCCGTGCCGGACCAGAAGATCTGCTTGCCGTTCTCTGTCAGGTAGAACTGTCTGTTGGCCGGGAAACCGTTCTCCTCAGGCAGGTAGTCCCATCTTGTGGCGAGAACCTGTGTGTCGGCATGTGATCTGAAAGAACCGCCGCCCAATGCATCTACTGCACTCTTAGGTGTGCTCTGCAAAGGTCTGTCGAAGCCGATACGGTTACCGATCAGCATGTTTGTATAGTAGTGAGGTCCGGGAGCAGGTGTTGCAGGATCGAATGTGAGTTCGCCGTTACCGTCAAGCTCACCGCCCCATGTTCTTGCGCCGTCGATAGCAGCCTTGATAGCAGCCTTCTGCTCTGCACTGATCGCTTCAGGTGTGCTGCTTCCTTCCTTATAGATGTCTCCGTCTGCCGTGAACAGTACGCTTACGCCCTGCTCGAAAAGCTTAGTAAGCAGATCGTTGATCTCATTTAACTGAAGAACTACTGATACTACGGGTGACTCGAATTCAAGTCCGCTGACTGCCGCGACTACGGGAGTCTTAGTAAAACCTATGTACTGGGCACTTACGGCACCTTCAATGAAACTGCTGAATTTTCCCATTGCGATAGACTTGGCAGATATCTGCTTGTCTCTGGCTTTGATGCCGTTCACGATAGTGTTTGCCATGTGGGGGAACCTCCGAAAAATAACTTGGAAATAACTACTGACATTATATCAGCAGACCCCGTCAGCCGAAAGGGATTGACGGGGTCATACCGATAATAACTGCTTATTAATTCATAGGGCTTTAGCCGAGGACAACCTCAACCTTATGAGTCTTGCCATCGCCGCATACGGGAACGATGCAGCCCTCGATAGCCTGACCGTCAACTGTGAGGCTCTTAACACCCTTGTTAACGTGATCGGGATTCTTGATCTCGATCTCGTATGTGTCGCCTCTGAACTGACGGGTAGCCTTGAAGCCGTCCCATGCAGCAGGGATGGAAGGATCTACTCTCAAGCCGTCGAACTCAGGCTTAACGCCGAGGATGTACTGGGAGATAGCAACCATGTTCCATGCAGCTGTACCTGTGAGCCAGGAGTTCTTGCCCTGACCGAAGTTCTTAGCATCCTTACCGCCGATCATCTGACCGTAAACGTAAGGCTCTGTCTTGTGGATATCGGATGTCTCTTCAGTGAAAGCAGGAGCGATCTTGGAATAGTACTCGAATGCCTTCTCGCCTCTTCCCGCATAAGCCTCGGCACAGATGATCCATGCGTTGTTATGTGTGAAGA
>CAMNNN010000002.1 GCA_946545505.1 uncultured Clostridia bacterium | reverse complement strand
CGATCGCGCAGATCATAACTATCATGTTGGTTCCGGTAACACGTCCGCCGGCCAGAAGTCTGTCGCGGATCTCCTCGTGACTTGCCGCATCTTCGTGCAGCGAGAATATCTCTTTCACCATTATCTTGTTCTTATGACCGTCCATGGCAAGTCCCTTCGGGTGTGGTTTCGTCAGGTGCTTTTTATATTATAATAGATGTGTTCACTTAAGTGGAATAAGGAGATTGTTATGTCTGAGAACACCATTTCACGTCAGGACGCCAAGGTAGATCAGTGGGAACGTAAGCTTCTCGATCTGACGACCCGCAACGCACTTCTTAACGTAAGACTTAAGGGCAACACGATTCCTTTGTTTGTCACGTCTGCAAGCGATATCGAAGACTCGGTATCCGCCGAGAAAGATTACGTGATAATACCGAGGACCGATGTGGAGAATATCCCCGCCGGGGAATACGGCATCGAAGATCTCGCGGCAACATCGGCCTTCGATGATTCGATCAAGGCTGCCGAAGCAGACGGCAAGATCTATTCGAGCCTTACCGACAAAGAACTCGCTGACAAGATCAAGGCTCTTTACAGAAATTCCAAATCAGCACTGGAAGAAGACGGCGCGGGAACCCTTTTCCTCGCGTGCGGTCTGCTTAAGTGGATAGACGAGAAGAAAGACAACGCGGTCTACTATGCGCCTGTCGTACTCGTACCGGTCGAACTCGCAAGAAAGTTTGGCTCCGGCAATTATGTGTTAAGAAAAACCGACGACGATTCGATAATGAACCGCTCGCTCGTGGAGAAGCTCAAGCGCGACTTCGACATCGATATCTCGGAGCTCGACGGCGAGATCCGTGATGACGGAAGCGGCAAGGATGTATCCGCCGTCTTCAATACTTTAAGCGAAGCATTGAAGATGAAGGAAGGCTGGAAAGTCATCGACGCATGTGTGCTCGGCATGTTCTCGTTCTCGAAGTTCGTCATGTGGAATGACCTTCGCCGTCACCGCGAGGAACTCGCCTCCAATGACATCGTAAAAAGTCTCATGGACGGTCAGCTTTCCTGGAAATACGAGAATATGGAAGAGCTCTCCCGTGACTTCAAGGGTGACGACAACATCCTTCTTCCCATCAGCGCCGATAACTCTCAGCTCTATGCGATACAGCAGGCCTGCGGCACCGCCGAAAACGACTACACACCCAAAAGCTTTGTTCTGCACGGCCCTCCGGGAACCGGTAAATCGCAGACGATCACCACAATGATCGCCAACGCCGTAGCTAACGGGAAGACTGTGCTTTTCGCTGCGGAGAAGAAGGCGGCTCTCGATGTCGTTTACTCGCGTTTAAGTAAGATCGGCCTCGCGCCTTTCAGCCTCGAGCTGCACTCGAACAAGATACGTAAGGGCTGGGTCCTCGACCAGCTTAAGGAAGCTCTTGAATATAAGACTAAGAATCTGCCGGCATCAGGTTACGACAAGGCTTTGGAAGAGATTCAGAAGCGCCGCGACGAACTCGACATCTATGCCGATGCATTGTCCGAGACCAAGTCCTACGGCTACTCTCTCTATGAGATGCTGTGCATCTATTCGCAGTACAGTTCCGCGCCCGATGTGCTGCTCGAAGACGGATACGATGAAGGCCTCACGGAAGATGCTGTGGCTCAGGCCGTAAGAGCGCTCGAAGAATACACCGCCGTCAGCAGCGGAACTTCAGACGTGCTGCCTTTCGTAGGTGCGACGGAGTACAGCCAGGAAGCGAAAGTTAAGCTCCCTTCTGAACTCGATGCGCTCTCAAACAGTGCTGCCGATTACGAGAATAAGCTGATCAATCTGAGGGCAGTTCTTACCACGGTCGCGGCAGGCGGTGACATTGCTTCTGCCGATAAGGCCCGCGCCAAGTGTGAGAATTATCTCGAAGCGCGCAAGCAGATTCTTCAGACCTGGGACAAGGATTTCCTCGCACAGGATGCGGATGCGCTGATTAAAGAGTACACAGCAGCCGAAGCCAAGTGGGGACCTCTTAAGACGATGGCAGTAAACAAGGTCTACAACAAGGTGAAGACCTGGGATAAGTCCGGCAATGCCAAGGACACTCTCGGTACGCATCTTAGTGACTTAGGTTCATATAAGAAGGCTTTCGCCGGATTAGGATTCGACCCCGCGGCTGATGTGCCTTCCGTAGTACCCGAATTCATAGCGGCTTCCAAGGGTTACGCTGCCGCCCGTGACGCTGTCAATTCGAGACTTGAGATAAGCAAACTCGATGAGAAGACCGAAGGCACGACATTCGCCGAAGTGAGGGAGATAATTCAGCAGATACGGGAGAATGAGGGCGCCATCAGAGAGAGGACGATCGTCAACAAGGCGGGGGCACGCTGCCGTGAACTTAAACTCACTCCTCTCATCAGAGCGTACGAGGACAATTCCTCCGAAGTTAACAAAGACACCTTAACTTCGACGTATATGAAGGCATGGTCGAAGCTTCTGATCTGCAAGATCATTGATGATACAGAAGTCTTAAGGAACTTCAGCGGCAAGGTATTCGACGAGCGCGTAGCGAAGCTTAAGGAATTGAGTGAGGAGTTCCGTGACATCACCAAACAGGAGATCATCCTTAAAGTTGCCAAGAGAATTCCCGACTTCAATATCGAAGCGAATGCAGCATCGATGCTGGGCAAGCTGCAGCGTGCCATCAAGAGCCGCGGCAGAGGCATCTCCATAAGATCGCTGTTCCGCGAGACTCAGGATATCATATTGAAGCTCACTCCGTGCGTACTGATGAGCCCGATCTCGGCAGCTCAGTTTATCGCACCTTCCAAGGAACCGCTGTTCGACCTCGTTATCTTCGATGAGGCATCACAGCTTCCGACATGTGAAGCGATCGGAGCGATCGCGAGAGGCAAGCACGCGGTAATAGTAGGAGACCCGATGCAGATGCCTCCGACGTCTTTCTTCAAGGACCAGACAATAGCAGGAGATGACTACGACGCCGAAGACCTCGAGAGTATACTCGATGACTGCCTCGCAGTCGGTATGCCCCAGACGAGACTGCTGTGGCACTACAGAAGCCGTCACGAGAGTCTCATAACGTTCTCCAACAGATCTTTCTACGACAGCAAGCTTTATACTTTCCCGTCCGTCGACGACAGGGCTTCACGCATCACTTTGGTTAAATGCGACGGCGTATTCGACAGCGGTAAGACACGTACAAATGAGGTTGAGGCCAAGGCTGTTACGGATGAGCTTGTGGCACGTTCGCGTGACCCTGAACTGTCGAAGCTGACATACGGCGTGGTTACATTCAACATCCAGCAGCAGAACCTCATTGAAGACATGATCGATGATGTCTGCAGACAGGATGAGGAATTCGAGAAATGGGCATTCGGAGGTGAAGAGCCGATCTTCATCAAGAACCTCGAGAATGTTCAGGGTGATGAAAGAGACGTAATCCTTTTCTCTGTTAACTACGGACCTGATGAAGAGGGTAAGGTATCGATGAATTTCGGACCTATCAACAAGGACGGCGGCTGGAGAAGACTGAACGTTGCCGTCACAAGATCAAGATGCGAGATGAAGGTATTCTCTTCCCTTCCCTCCGAGAAGATCAAGGCGGGCGAAGGCAGCCCCGAAGGCGTCCTTGCATTCAAGCGTTTCCTCATGTACGCCGAGCAGAACACGCTGTGGGACAGCGACCTGGCACCCGCACCCGACGCAGGCAATTCGACTGTATCTTTCGTTGATATTAATGCGAAGACCAGAGGCATCAAGGAGAGCATACGCACCGCTCTTGCTGCCGAAGGTTATTCGGCTGATACGGATATCGGAAAGTCCGGCTTCAAGGTTGATGTCGGAGTTATCGACCCGGATGATCCTGAGAGTTACTGCCTCGGAATACTGATCGACGGTTCTTCCGTTAACACCGGCGCTTCGGCTTCTACACGTGAGATCGAGCAGCCTGCTATGCTCCGAAGCCTCGGATGGAATGTGATCAAGATATGGTCGCTGGAATGGTGGGAGGATCCGAAGAAGGTCATCGCACAGTGCATCGACGCGATCAACAACAGGAACAAGCCTGATCCCGATCCGGAGCCTACTGAAGAGGCGGAAGAACCGGTTGCCGAAGAGTCACCCGCACCCGAACAGACTCAAAAAAAAACTGAATTTGAAGTAGGCCGTGCGCCTTCTTCAAATTATGTAAAGGCTGCGGTAAGCCTGCCCGCATTGTCTTCCAAAGACTTCTGCGATCCTGCTAACATCGGCCTTCTCACGGCTGCCTGTAAGACTGTCGTAGAGACGGAGTCCCCGATATGTTTCGACGTGCTTGTCGAGAGGCTTACGGGCGCATGCGGAATAACGCGTAAAACCGCGCCTGTAAAAGACCGGTGCGAGTATCTGGTAAAGGCACTTCACTACCCGACGACGAAGCTTAATCTGGCTATGGACGAATCTGCTGATTACGACCGTGTCTTCGTGTGGAAAGATGCGGAATTCATCGGGAGCGTTCTGCCGGAGTACCGTGTGCCTGCGGCCGACGAAGATATGCGCGACTGCCGTGAGATCACACTCGAGGAGGCCTCTTGTGCCGCCTGTTATGTGGCACGTTCGCAGTTCGGAATGCCTATCGATAATCTCATTGAAGAGACCGGCAGAGCACTCGGATTCAGAACTAATACACCTATGGTGAAGATCCTGTGCGACAAAGCAGTCAGGCACGCCATAGGGATCGGCGAACTTGAGTTCAATTCGAGAATAGTTAAGTAAGTCTTTTCTGTCAGTCGTACGTCAGTGTGACGTAGGAAATAACGTGATTGTGACCTTCCTCCCACAGACGCATCTCGCACTCCGTGAAGTCACCTGCGTTGTAGAACGGCAGAAACACTTCGATCTCCGTGGTACCGTCTTCGTTTACGAATACTCTGTCAGAGCTGACAACCTGATCGCCGTCGATCCACCAATCGACTTCGAGAATGTCACCGGCATTAAACTCACAATCGTAATAATTAGTGATCCAGATACCGCCGTCACCTAAGTAGTAGCCGACAGTATCAAGCACGCCGGGCTCCTTACTGTAGAACATCCAGTAGCCGTTCGCATCGGGGTTCGAGTAGCCATAAATAAGACTTCCGTCCTCGCACCACGAAGGCACCTGTTCGTATGTGCCGACAGCCTGATTAGGACGTCCGGAAGAGTTCCCGTTTCCGCTTAATGCGTATCCGTAGTTCTCGGGCGTCAGGCCGTTGAGGATCTCGACATAGAGAATGTCACTCATTTCTCCGCTCGCGTTAAGGCCTTCAGCCGCAGCGCTCATCATCTCCTCGAAGGTCTCCCAGTCAACGCTGTGCATAGCCTCATACAGGCCTCTGTAGGGCTCCGGAATTATGCTGCTTTCCACAGTAATCATTCCGCCGTCCATACTGTAAGGGGAGATGGACACCGACAGCGTGTAGTCCTCAGGCTCAGCGAAATCCACCGCTCCCGCAAGCCAGTCGTAAACATGCGCGGACTGGGCGTCCATCTCGTCTTCGTGGGACCTGTTGAGATATATATAACTCATCTCATTCTGGTAATACTCATATAAGAATTCAGGTGCTGAAAGCTGCTCGTAGAGATCTTCGTCAGAAGGTGCGCTTCCGTGAAGTATAAAGTAAAACGGAGACACTGCTTCGATCGTATAATCGTGGTCGAGAACATAAGACATGTATGCTGATATAAACCCGCTTAAAGCTTCCTGAGTCTGCGGTCCGTCTCCTCTCTCGGTAACGTTCTCGTAGACTCTGAAATCATCGATATCCAGGTCGACCATAATATCATCATAAGTTCCCGTTTCGGCAAGGCCGTTGAGGAAGTCCTCGACCATCTGTCTTGCCTGCACGGGACTAACCTCAACAATGGTCGGGAATCTGTTTATCTTGGTACCAATAAAGTTGATTACCTTCGCGGCGGATTTCTTCGTCAAGATCCACTCGCCGCTGTCTTCATCATACTCGAACTCGAGATTGAATGTCTTATTCTTACATGTGGCAGAATTGTCGAGCATTTCCATGAGCTCGTCGTGTGTGCAGTACGGAAACTCGAGGTCACCGGTCAGTCCTTCGATATCCAGGAAGGAAAAAGTCGTTCTCATCTTGGCTCTGCCGTGTTCATAATCAAATTCGACTTCGCCCATCTCGACAACTTCCGTATAGCTTAAGAATCTTTGGAAGATGTCATAATTCTCGCCCAAGTATTCTCTCAGGTTCTCGAGGCTTGATTCGTACTCCAGACCGCCGGTCAGCTCTTCAATCCGGTCACTATCTTCTTCAACCAACGCCTCGAAGAAATCAGTCGTTACTGCCTGTATTAATTCGGTATTCTTCTCATCCTTCGATTGGCATCCTGTCGCTGTCATGATCGCGATGGCAAGTACAGCCGCTGTTATCTTCTTAAGTCTCATATATCTATCCCTCCGGTATACAAGATATGATAAACATATTTATGCTTGTATTGTCTACTTATTTGAGTAGATTCTGCAGTATTTTTCGTCCCGCTACTTATCCAGTTTATCGCCGCGCAGTATGCCCAGGCCGTGACTCAACGACGGCAATATAAACGACAGACACTCGCTAACAGCCTTCGGCGAGCCCGGCAGATTGATAATTAAAGTATTATTACGTATAACCGACTCACCTCTGGACAACATCGCATTCGGAGTGATCTCCATACTCTTCAGTCTCATATATTCCGCGATTCCGGGAACGAACCGGTGAGCGATCCTCCTCGTCGCTTCCGGCATATGATCGCGTGGCGACAAACCCGTTCCACCTGTTGTGAATATGACATCCGGACGCACCTCGTCGCACATCTTTATAAGCGCTTCGGCAAGTGCATCTTCATCATCGGGAAGCAGTTCGGACGCTGCCACCTCATATCCGCACCGTCTGATTATCTCGGCTATCTTAGGGCCTGACAGGTCCTCCCTCTCTCCGTTATAAGAACGGTCGCTTGCAGTCACGATTCCTGCCCGAAACAGCGGTGAGACTATCTCAAACTCATCGCCGTTACTTACAACTCCGCCTTCAAGCACCTTCGCGAAAACACCTTCTACAGGCATTATGCACTTGCCCGCGATCTTCGATATCTCACACCCCGTATGACACTTCTTTCCAATCTGCATCAACTCGAGCAGAACATCGCCGCATCTGAAACGCGTTCCGAGAGGCATCGACTTAAAGTCAAATCCAGACACAAGAAGGTTCTCGCCGAACACTCCGGGCACTATATCCACACGGCCCTCATTCTGCTTCTTAAACTCCGAGAAACTCTCGAACGACAGCAGGCTGACCTGTCTTTCCGATCCTGCATGAGCATCATTCTCGAGTCCGTAATCACGAATGATCCGGCAGCTTCCGACATCAGTTTTTACCGTGCCCTTCTTCTCACTTATACATACAGCGATAACTTTACCCATATCAGCCTCCTATACCAATCATGTTCCGGTCATCAGTAAACTTAAGACCATGACCTTCCGGTTTCTTCAACAACGCATCTCTTACTGCCCGGGCGATATCTTCATCTGACGCACCGGTTCTTAACAAAATCTTCAGATCAAGACATGCGGGCGACGCGAGACACAGCTTCAATACCCCGTCGCAAGTCAATCTTATGCGGTTGCACTCAGAACAGAATGCATGCGACATCGGACTTATAAATCCGACTCTTCCCTTGAACCCTTCATATGTGACATACGCCGCAGGTCCGATGGAAGATCCGGCATTAACAGACGGGCCGTAAGCGCAGTCCAGCGAACGGCGCACTTCGTCATTCGGAATCCCTTCACAGCAGGCCGCGCATCCGATCGGCATCAATTCGATAAAGCGCACATCGATCCTCCTGTCACGAGCGAGTGCGGCGAGATCGGGCAGCTCAGTCTCATTGATACCTTTAAGCGGCACCGCATTGATCTTCAGATTCACCCCCGCTTCATAACAAGCATCGACAGACTTCAGCACGAGAGAGAGTTCATCCTTTCCGGTAATCGTCTCATAAACAGCGTCTGACAGCGTATCAAGACTTATGTTGATATCGCGCACCCGGGCTTCGAGAAGATCGGGCAGAAACTGCTCCAGCATCACGCCGTTAGTCGTCAGACAAAGAGACGGTGCACCTTCAATTAAAGACACATTACGGATGAGATCCATCGCACCCTTTCTAACGAGCGGCTCGCCGCCCGTGAAACGCACTTTGGTCACTCCGAGCGACACGAGAATTCTGATAACACGAAGCAGCTCCTCATGAGTCAGTATGTCTTCGTGAGCAAGCATCTTCACGCCCTCAGGCGGCACGCAGTACTTACAGCGCAGATTGCACTTGTCCGTCAGTGACACACGAAGATATGTGATATTTCTTCCGCATCCGTCAGTCAGCATCTTATCTCTCCAGCAGTATCAGTCCGGAAGGGTCGAGCTTCAGGTACTTCACAGAACCGGCATCGACATCCTTCCCGGTAATATAAGTCAGAAGCGAGTCGGGAGACGTGCTCTCATTTCCCTTCTGCCTGAAGCAGATCACACGCGAGAACGTATCCTCTATGACCCGCTCAACCTCAACCTCAAACACATTCGGTCTTCCCTTATACTCTTCTCCTACCACCTCGAAATAATGCGCACGGTAACCTGCGAACTTCGCCGCGCCGGTACCTGCCGGAAGCTCCAGCCGGATTCCCCAGTCTGAAGCGAATCCGTCCTCGGTCAGAGCAGTAATATTCTTGCATCCTGTAAGGCGTGCGGAGACGACTGTGGCGGGGTGCTTAAAGAAACTCTCCTTATCCTGCACGTCGATAAGTGTTCCGTTATCCATTACTCCTATGGTCCCGCACATTCGGTAGACTTCATTACGGTCATGGGATACGAGAACGGACGGACCGTTAAACTCCGAGAGTATATCGAAGATCTCCCTCTCTATGATGGTATGCATGTAGTTATCAAGTGCCGAGAAAGGCTCATCCAGAAGTATCACTTCAGGATCTGACGCGAGCATCCTTGCAAGCGCGACTCTCTGGCTCTGACCGCCTGATAGTTTGGAGGGCTTCAGTGAAGCGCATCCTTCGATATTAAACTTCTTAAGAAGATCAGCTGTCCGCTCCGGATCACGGCAGATCATATTGATGTTTTCAAACGCTGTCATGTTAGGAAACAAAGCGTAATTCTGGAACAGATATCCTACTTTACGTTCACGGCAAGGCACATTTATCTTCTTCGACGAATCGAACAGCACACGGTCTCCGAGCGATATAAATCCTTCATCCGGTTTCTCTATTCCCGCAATGCATTTTAACGTCATCGTCTTTCCTGAACCCGACGCACCGAGCAGAGCAAACCGGTCACCGGAAGTAACGAACTTAACGCTGAGGAAAAAGTCTCCGCACTTCTTTTTGATATCGACATTTAAAGTATTCATCTTCTCTGCCTCCTTAACGAAGGAAGGCAGTTAAGGCCAACCAGAATGAGCAATGAGTACAGCACGATTATGGCCACCCACTTATATGCCAGAGTTCGGTCCCCGCTCTGCATTGCGGTATAGACTGCGACCGACATAGTCTGTGTCTTGCCGGGGATATTTCCCGCCACCATGAGAGTGGCGCCGAACTCGCCGAGGCAGCGCGCGAAAGATAAGACAACCGACGCCAGTATGCCCGGAGCCGCTTCCGGCAGCATGATCTTGCGCAAGATCTTAAACTCACTTAATCCCAGAGTGCGGCCTGCCTGAATCACGGTGGAATCCGTCTGCTCCAGCGCGCCTCTTATACCGCGGTACATAACAGGGAACGACACGACCGCCGCAGCGACTGCCGCACCCTGCCAGGTGAAGACGAGCCTCAGGCCGAAGTTATCAAGGAACTTGCCTGCAGGAGAATTAGATCCCACGGATATCAGGATCAGAAAGCCCATGACAGTCGGCGGAAGCACCAGAGGAAGTGACAGTACGGCATCTATCACCGCTCTGCCCCTCTTAAGATTTGTCACGCCCCACGCGAGCAGCAGCCCCGTCACAAAGACGAAGGCCGTTGCCGCCAGGGAGATCTTAAAAGTAATCAGTAAAGGAGACAGATCCATCATTAACCTGCCATCGTGAATCCGTACGATTCGAACACTGCTGCAGCCTCAGGGCTCTCAAGATATGTAAGGAAGTCCTCAGACTCTTCTGAGACCCCGGAACCCGCGACGATACCTGCAGGATAGACAACCCTGTCACACGAACCCTCGGGCGCCTGCGCAGCGATCGTAACCATGTCCGATGTGTAAGCATCTGTCGCATATACTACACCGCAGTCAACTTCACCCATCTCGACCCATGTAAGGACCGTGCGAACATCAGTACCGAAGTTGGTGCGCGCCTGCACTTCATCCCAGATGCCTAGAGACTCGAAGACCTGCTGAGCATACTTGCCTGCAGGAACTGACTCGGGCTCGCCGAGGGCGATTACAAATACATCGTCATTCACAACATCTTCAAACGAGTCCAGTCCGAGCTCGCTGTCTGCCGGCACAATAAGAACGACGCTGTTAAGGAGTAAGTCCCTGATACTGGCGCTGTCCATAAGGCCTTCCTCATTAAGTGCATCCATCTGCTTGCTCGCGGCACTGATGAAGATATCGGCGGGCGCGCCTTCCTCTATCTGCGTCTGAAGCGCACCGGAACCTGCGAACGAGAACACCAGATCAATTCCCGGATGATCCGCTTCATAATCAAGCTCCAGTTCGTGCATTACATCTGTAAGAGATGCCGCCGCCAGAACATTGATAGTCTTGTTCTGCACAGCGCTCTCTTCAGTAGTCTGTGAGCACCCGTAAACAAAAGTACTCATACAAAGTGTCATGATAACCGCTATAATTCTCTTCTTCATTTTCTTAATCCTTTTCTCTTATGTAATGTCCGGTCTTTCCGCCGTCTTTTTCCTGAAGACAGATATCGGAAATGACCATATTCTTATCGACGGCCTTGCACATGTCATAGACAGTCAGAAGCGCGGCAGAAACGCCCGTAAGGGCCTCCATCTCGGCTCCGGTCTTACCCGTAAGGCGAACTTCGCACACGGCTTTGATCTCATACGAAGACTCATCAGTCTCAAAGGAAATCTTCACCTTCTCAAGCAGCAGCGTGTGACACATCGGGATGATATCCGGAGTTTTCTTGGCCGCCATAATACCTGCAATACGGGCTGTGGAAAGCACATCACCTTTGGGGATGCAGCCTCCGAGAAGCATCGTAAAACAATCGGGGCTCATGCTGATTTTTCCGCTGGCAACAGCCATCCTTGATGTTACTTCCTTGTCCGAGATGTCCACCATGCGTGCATCGCCGTTCTCGTCCAGGTGACTGAATAAGTTCATTCTGTTTCCTCCTTATTTACCGAAGCCGCAGTTAGGAAAGTGACATGTGCCGCAGTTAAGGCACAGCCCACCTTCGCCGTAAGTGCTTAAGTCTTTTGAAGTGAGTCTCTCGCCGGCCAGAACACGCGGCAGCACCAGATCGAAGACAGTCCTTGCCGCATACATGATGCAGCCGGGAAGCCCCATTACAGGCACCTCACGTCCGTCTACATTCAGATATGACAGCAGGAACATCGCGCCGGGAAGAACGGGCGCACCGTAAGACACGATATCGGCTCCCGTATCCCTTATGGCAGCGGGGGTCCTGTCATCAGGGTCCACGCTCATGCCTCCGCTTACGAGTACGACATCACACTTATCTTCACCGGCGAGACCGGTTATGGCCTGAGTGATCTTTTCTTTGTCGTCATCGAGAATGATCTGCTTAACAAACTCACAGTCGTATTCGCTCATCTTGGCTTTCAGAACCGGTCCGAACTTGTCCTCGATAAGGCCCTTATAAACTTCGGATCCCGTCGTGACAATGCCGTAACGCACATGCCTGTAAGGAAGTATCTTAAGTATCTGTTCCCCGCCCGCGGCATTGACCGCCTCGCGCATCTTAGCCTTCCCTATAACCAGCGGGATCACACGTGTACCGGCAATCTTATCGCCCTTTCTTACGGGGAAGTCTCCGTGTACGGTCGCGATCATCATTTCGCCCAGAGAATTCACGGCATTAAGCTTCTCGCGGTCGATCTTAAGGAGGCCGCCCGCATTCGCGATAAGCTCGATCTTACCCTCCTTCGGCTCCGTGAAAGATATAGCCTCATCGGCACCCCGGCAGATATCACACAGAATCTTTGCAGCCTCATCTTCGTGGAGCATGTCATCATTTATCTCCCACACATAAAGATGCTCTTTGCCTATGGAAAGCAACAGCGGAATATCCTCTTCGGTGACCACGTGTCCCTTACGGAACAGAGGCCCTTTCTCCTTGCCCGGAATTATGCGCGTCATGTCATGGCACAGCACATGCCCGACGGCGTCAACAGTTTTTATAAGTTTCATTTTTACCTGCTTCTTATAGATCGTAGAATTTCTTCACGGCATCGCGAATGCCTGCGACTTCGTCTGCGTCACATCTGCCGTTGATCTTAAGAATGACAGTCGATTCATCCACGGGAGGAAACCCTCCTTCACTTCCCAACACGATCTTGGGAAAAGAGGAATCCTTAAAGCCTTCCAGGATTATTATCTGCGGAGGATTCTCCTTACTCTTCATATACTCTATAAGAGCTTCACCGGACGAATTCCCCCTGCCGCTGATCACGTATTTCGAATCGGAATACACAGCCGTTACCAGCGCACCCGCCAAGGCATACTTACTTGTATCAGTGCCCTCCGATTCCGCGATCGAATCGTGACCGTCATGCTTGATCACTCCGACAGTAAACCCGTCCTTAATAAACTCGTTTATAAGCTCCGCGATAAGCCACGTCTTGCCGCTGTTCTTGTATCCCGACACAGCGAAAACAACAGGCAGCTTCAGCTCGCGGTACTCGTCCTTGGTATTGATATTCTTAACAGTCTTCTTATCGAAGACAGTATTCTCCAAGCTGATAAACTTCGTCCTGGTATTATCGAGGATAAGCCTCAGCTTATAACTGCCTTCCGCGATAAGCTTCTCGATAACCGGAAGTATCTTCTTGCTGTAGACCGCACACAGAGGATGCATTCTGTCCCCGTCCGTTATGACATAACAATCGTAATCGGACGATATGAATTCCGCGATATAATCTGCGATCTTGCCCGTGATAAAAGGCATATCGCAGGCACATACGAACACATATTCTTCGCCCGATGCCTGAAGCACCTGCCTGATGCCCTCGATAGGTCCGATGTCCTGATTCTCATCGTTTATGATCTTCGCGGGAAGACCTTCATATTCTTTCTGTCCTGACGCCGAGATGATGATCTCGTGTCCGTCGAACTCGTTGATGATCCTTCCGATAAAGGTATTCGACTCGTACTCAAGCAGGGCCTTGTTCTTACCCATGCGCGAACTCTTGCCGCCCGCGAGAATTCCTACTGAATAATGTATATTCCCGAAGCTCACAGCAGCGCCTCCGGAATGTTAATGATGTCTACTTTACTGCCCTTACTAACCGAAGATCCCTTCGGGATATCTATATAGCAATTAGCTCCGACAAAACTCGACAGGACTGACGATGCCTGATTCTTCGACAGTATCGTTACTTCACCGTTTACGACAGCCGCTCTTACAAGTCTTCTCACATTCGAAGGCTTATCAAACTCACTCATAAGAACAGCCTGACTTCTTACGGGTAAGTAAGAAGCACAACCCGTTACTGCTGAGATGATGCTGCCGATATACAGATCAAAGTTCGCGACCGCGGCATAGGGGTTGCCTGACAGACAGAGAAGAGCCTTGCCTTTGATGACCGCGCCTATAGTCGGCGAACCGGGTTTGATATTAACTCCCGCGAAGATCTTCTTCGCGCCGATCATATCAAGTGCCTCGGGAAGAAGGTCTTTCTGGCCTACGGAAACACCGCCGGTCGTAATGATGATATCAGCACTTCCGCACGCCTTATTAAGCGCCTCAACGATAGCATCAATGTCATCGGGAACAGATCTTAATTCGACTTCAAATGCACATGACTTAAGCGATGCTTTAAGCATATAAGCGACATTGTTATAGATCTGCGCTTCGGAAAGCGGAGTACCGATATCAACTATCTCTGAACCGGTTGAGATCACCGCCACGCGAAGCTTACGTAATACGTTCACGGAAGCCGCACCGACGCTCGCGATAACCCCCGCTTCTGCCCTTCCTATAAGCGTACCCCGCGAAGCTATCCGGGAGCCGGATTCGATATCCTCGCCGACCTTGCAGTAATTGACGAACGGGCCCTGCGACTTACGGATACTGACAACATCTTCGCCGCAGTCCGTATCCTCCTGCCGTATGACCGTGTCAAATGCATCCGGTACGATCGCGCCGGTCATTATACGGACCGCTCCGCGGGCAGGGATATCAGCACCACGCAGAGACGAAGGAACCGGGTCTCCCGCGAAGATGCGGCCGATCACATCAAGCCGGACAGGAGCATCTCCGGATGCACTTTCTATTTCGGAGGAGCGAACGGCATAGCCGTCCATCGCAGCCTTTGGAAAAGACGGGACAGGGATCCCCGCGTAAACATCTTCGCCGAGGATCCTCCCCGTCGCATTTACAAGTGAAACCTGCTCGCACTCCGTAACAGAAGCGAGTTCCTTAATGAGCGAGCTTACGGCCTCCTCTATCTCCATCAGCCGATCCTGCTGATATTGACCGCGCAGACCTTGTATTCAGGGATGCGCGCATATTCATCAAGAGCGGCGTTGGTCAGCTCATTAACAGGTGAATCCGGGAAATGGAAAGGCATCCATGTCTCGCCCTGTGAGACCTTACGTCCTACTCTGGCAGTCGCGGTGATCTTACCGCGGCGGCTGGAAACTTCTATCTTCTCGCCGTTACTGATACCGAGTCTCTCCGCATCCTTGAAGTTAACTTCTATGAATCCTTCACCTGCGATCTCCATGAGGCCTGCCGACCTTGATGTCATCGCTGCCGCATTGTACTGATACAGGATTCGTCCTGTCGTAAGAATGAACGGATACTCGTCATCGGGAAGCTCGTTCGAAGGTTTAAACTCCGCAGGGAACAGCAAAGCTTTTCCGCGTGCGGGGTGGCCTACGTGCATGATCGGAGTTCCCGCGGAAGTCTTGTCCTTACAAGGCCACTGCAATGTCTCCCCGTTATCGAGTCTCTCGAACGAGATACCTGCGAAGCTCGGTGTTACCGATGCGATCTCATCCATGATCTGAGAAGCGGTAAGACGGGGCTGAGGATAACCCATCGCATTCATGAGATCCGTGATGATATCCGTGTCGAGTCTCATATCGCCGTCAAGCTTAACGGCAGTGCGGATACGCTGTACGCGTCTTTCGGTATTCGTGAATGTACCTTCCTTCTCGGCGTAGCTCGTACCCGGAAGGATGACGTCTGCATACTCGGCGGTCTTCGTCATGAACAGTTCCTGGATAACGAAGAAATCGAGACTCGTCAGAGCCTTCTTGATGTGCTCCGTATCAGGATCAGTAACGATCGGATCCTCGCCGCAGATATAAAGGCCCTTGATGTCGCCCCTGATTGCCGCAGGAAATACTTCGGTAGCTTTAAGTCCCGGCTTGGGATTAAGCGGTACTCCCCATGCCTTCTCAAACTTCTCTCTTACCTCGTCGTTATCGACTTTCTGGTATCCGGGATAATCCGTAGGAAGTGCACCCATGTCGCATGCACCCTGAACATTGTTCTGTCCGCGCAGAGGGTTAACGCCGCATCCGGATCTTCCGAGCTTGCCGGTAAGTACCGCGAGATTCGACAGACTCATTACGCCTTCGGTTCCGGTGGAGTGCTCGGTAACTCCGAGACAGTAAATGATAGGCGCCTTATCAGCCTTCGCATACATGCGTGCGGCTTCTATCAGCATGTCGGGATCGATGTGGCAGATCTCGCCTACCTTCTCAGGCGTGTAATCCTTAACGAGTTCTACGATCTTCTCGTAGCCTTCGGCATTCTCCTTAACGTAATCCTCATCGACGAGGCCTTCCTTAATGATGACGTGCATCATGCCGTTCGCGAATGCCACGTTCGTACCGGGACGAAGCTTCAGATGAATGTCGGCGTTCTTGGAAAGACCGATGGATCTGGGATCGACTACGATGAGTCTCGCACCGTTCTTAACTGCCTGACGGATCTGCATTCCTACGACAGGATGTGCCTCTTCAGGATTGGATCCTACAAGCAGGATGAGGTTGACGTCATGCGTGATGTCATAGATAGGATTCGTCATGGCGCCGGAGCCGAGCGTCTTCGCGAGACCGGCTACAGTCGCCGAATGGCACACACGTGCGCAGTTGTCGGTATTGTTGTTGCCGAAACACGTTCTGACCATCTTCTGGACCATATAGACGTCTTCGTTCGCAGATCTCGAACAAGCGAAGCCTGCGAGCGATTCGTTACCGTACTTCTCCTTGATCTCCATAAGTCTCTTAGCTGTATAAGAGATCGCCTCTTCCCATGTCGCAGGCTCGAACTTGCCTTCTTTGTTCTTGATAAGAGGTGTCGTGATCCTGTCGGGAGAATGAACGAAGTCGAAGCTTCCGCTTCTTCCCTTAACACAGAGCAGGCCGTGGTTTGACGGGCCGTCGTAAGGCTCTGTATCAACGATCTTGTTGTCCTTTACGATGAGGTAATACTGGCAGCCGGTAGCGCAGTGAGGACAGGTCGTGAGCACTTTCGTTGTCTCCCAGCTTCTGTACTTGCGCTTACGCTTAACAGTGAGAGCACCTGTGGGACAAGCCGAGGCACAGTTGCCGCAGGACTCGCATGAAGTCTCCTTCCAGTTCTCGCCGAAAGGCGCTTCTATCGTCTTAAACAAACCGCTTCTTCCGCTTTGGAGCGCACCGTTGACCGCAGCCCTGTTACATGTGCTGATACAACGCTGGCAGTGAATACACTTGCTCGGGTCATAAGACAGATACGGGTTGCTGTCGAGTCTCGGGAGCTTATCTTCGATATGCCTTCTAGAGCCCCGGATCTTCGTATCCTTAATCTCATATTCATTACACAGTTCCTGAAGCTGGCACTTACCGTTACGTGCGCAGTTAAGGCAATCAACTTTGTGATTCGAGAGAATGAGTTCGAGCATATGCTTCCTGTAGGAAGTGATCTTATGCGACTCGGTCGTAATGACCATACCCTCTTCAACCTTGGTTCTGCACGCAGCGAAAAGATTCGTATACCCGTCTATCTCGACCATACAGATACGGCAGGAACCGATCTCATTTACCTGCTTGAGATAACAAAGCGTCGGGATACGGATATTATTCGCAGTACAAGCTTCAAGTATCGTGCTGTCCTCTTTTACAGTTAAGGCTTTGCCGTTTACAGTAATGTTTACCATGGAGCTCTGCCTCCTTCCATACAGCCGCAGCCGTAGTAGTCACATCTTAAGCATCTTCCTGATTCTCTGTCCGCCTCTTCAGGAGTCATCGGCTCCTCGACGTGGATAAAGTCATTCTTACGCTCATAAGCAGGTCTCTCTTCGATCTCGGCTCTGCCTGTAGGTATGCACTTGTTCGGCATAGGTGTCGGCGCCTTTGACTCACAATCAATCTTATGGTGATAGCCTAAGAATTCATCAATGTTAAAAGCTGCAACCTGTCCTGCTGCAATAGCATTGATTGCCGTGGAAGGACCGGTAACGCAGTCACCGCCTGAAAAGAACTTATCCTTGCCTTCGATTATGCACGCTGTATCAGCGAGGATCCTTCCCCTGTTCGTAGGAATGCCGGCCTTATCAAAGACTTCGACATCACATCTTTGTCCTACTCCGAGAATGAGATAGTCGCACTTAAATCTATACGGATACTTGGTAACGGAATGCTCGGTCATAACTAAACCGGACCGGTCATATTCTCCGACGATCTCCGGCTGCAGCCATACTGCAGATATTTTACCGGGATGTTCCTTATCAGGTTCAAGATGAAGGAAGCTCAGAAGAGTGGTAAATCTGATTCCTTCCTGCATCGCACTCTCGATCTCAGATTCCAAAGCCGTATAGTCATCTCTTTTACGGGTGAAGACATTTACAGAATCAGCTCCGAGACGAACCGCAGTACGCGCTGCATCCATAGCAACATTACCACCGCCGATCAAAGCTATCGTCTTTCCCTTAAAGTCCGGGGCTTCTCCCCGTGCCACTGCCTGCAGAAAATCTGCCGCCGGAATAACATTCTCGCAGTCCGCATTATCAACCGGCATTCTGTTGCCGAGCTGAGCGCCGAGACCCAGGTAGACCGCGTCAAACTTCCCGTCGAGTTCCTCTACGCTGATGTCGCGTCCGATCTTGGTATTGGTATGAACCGTGATATCACCGGCATTAAGTATTGCCTTTATATCTTCATCAAGTCTTACTTTGGGAAGTCTGTATTCAGGAATACCATATCTCAGCATTCCTCCAAGCTTCTCATGCTCATCAAAGATCTCGACAGCATGTCCCATAAGGCAAAGGAAATAAGCAGCTGTAAGACCTGAGGGACCTCCTCCTACGACAGCGATCTTCTTACCTGTAGCAACATTAGGTTCCGGAGTCTTGACCTGATCAGCGGTAATCTGATCGACTGCGAACTTCTTCAGACCTCTGATATTGATAGGATGATCAATTATCGATCTTCTGCACTTTCTCTCGCACGGATGCTCGCATACCATAGCGCATGCGGTAGGAAGCGGATTACGGTCTCTTATAATGTTGATCGCGCCCGCGTAATCACCCTTGTTGATAAGAGCGACATATCCCGGAACATCAACATGAGCAGGACACATCGTAATACAGGGAACCGTCTGATTGACGTTCTCCACACAGCGCTTCTTTGTTATGTGGCTCTCATACTCATCCGGGAACTCCTTTAAGCTGTCGAGAACTGTATTAGCCGCGACAACTCCGACTGCGCAGTCGGCAGTCTCGGAGATCATCTCGCACACTTCTTTAAGCTTATCTATAGCTTCGATGCCCGCATCGCCCTCGATAATGGTCTTAAGGATTCTTTCTGCCTCAACTAATCCGTCACGGCAAGGTATACACTTGCCGCAAGACTGGTTCATAGACATTTGAAGAATCGTCCTGTACATAACAAGCGGACACATTCCGGGCGGATAGGAAGTCATTCTTGATCTGAATTTGTTGATGGCAACATCCATACGGTCGTTCATGTTGCCTCTGGGAGTAAGTTGTCTCATAGATCTGCTCCTGCCTCAATTTGAATCAGATTATCAGCGGTACTGTCAATTATTTCTGACAGACCCTTAAATTATATTATAAAAGCGCGCGTGGATAAAAAGGAAAACTTTATGTGAATATAACGTCGAACGAAGGGGCTTCAGTGGGGCGGATCTGCTCCGTAATCTCCGTTACAGGCGTAACCTTGCCGTCTTTGACCTGAACCGGCGTCGTAAGGCCATCCAGAATGAGATTCGCGAACCCGGCTGTATCCGTTACTCTGTGCGGAACCAGAACGCCGCCCATGGGTCTGTCGTGGAAATAGTGGATATCAGAGCCTCCTATCATAGGCACCCCGAGCTTCACGGCATATTCGTAGGCAAGCGCGTTCATATTGGCGGTGTTCGCGGCATTATAGACCTCGATCCCGTCACACACATCAGGCGTAAGCTTGATGTCTCTTAAGTAGTTTCTCTCTCGAAAAGGATGTGCATGCACCATCACGCCTCCGGACTCACGCACCTTCTCATGCAGTTCCTGTCTGCCAAGGCCGGTGATGTCGCCGCTGTCCAGCAGCCACTGCTCATCAAGACCGTATATAAGGAACTCATCGCCGTCGAAATTGTATTCCATGCCGAAGATCACATCGAAGTCTCTGCCTGCCGATGCCTCACTGGCCTTACGGAAACCGTCGCAGTAAAGGCGCACCTTCTCAGCCCATGGAAGGCTTCTGTCCACGGCGCAGTTGCCTGTAAAGAAATGGTCGGTAACAACGATTCCGTTATACCCCTTACCGATCATGTAATCGATATAATCAGGACCTGTTATCTCTCCGCAGGCGCTGCCCTCAGATGTATGCAGATGTGTCTCGTACAGATATGGCATAATCTTTTTCCTGTCTGTCGATTATATCAAGCAGTCCGTCTACGCTTCATTTACCAGTTTCCCGGTAATGTGCTCCGGTATAAGTTCCAGGCACAGTGCCCTCGGCAATGCATTCTTTACCTCGTGCTCGATGTAAGATTCATCATCGGTAAACTTACGGCACAGATTAGTCCCGATCTCTATCCGCTTGGCTTCATCCTCAACAACCTTGATGCGGCCGAAGACTACAACGCTTCTGATGTTAAGCGCCCACTCGCCTTCACGTCGGAAGCCTTTATCCATAACGCAGAAACTGACCTTGTCACAGGCTCTTATGGCATCAAGCTTGTGTCCTTCTTTGGCGCAGTGGAAATACAGTTTGCCGTCTGCTTCGGAATACCAGTGATCCATAGGTATTCCGTACGGATAACCTTCATCACCGATAACAGACAGAACGCCTCTTGGTTCAGATATCAAAATCTCTGCGCACTCCTCATCAGAGATCTGCTGTTTGAATCGTCTCATGGCTCTAAACATATTAATTCTCCCGAAACACAAACTGTCCGAGAATCACTCCCCGGACAGTTCAATTCTACCATTTTATCTGCTTCAGTTCTCTTCCTTCATTGCACTTCTGATCCTGCTTAAGGATTCGGGAGTGATTCCAAGATAAGTTGCTATATACCGGAGCGGGACCCGGCTCGCAAGCATCGGGTTCCGTTTCCGGAATGTAACATATCTTTCTGCTGCAGATTCAACCAGGAAGCCGTTCTCCCTGTAGACCTTGTATCTCATTCCGCCTTCAAGCGACATTATCCAGATATTCTTCAGCTGTTCGTCACTATAGATAAGATCTCTCATATCCTTTACGTCAAAAAGCATAACCGTGGCATCTTCTATCGCTTCCCAGTTAGCCTGCATCTCATCAAAACCGATCATCCCGGAATCAATACACCAGCTGCCTTCTGAAGCAAAGTACTGAGTGATGTCGTTGCCGTCCTTGTCGACATAGTAGCTCCTTATCACTCCGTTTAAGACCAGTCCCGCAGTTGCCGCCTTGTCACCGGTCCTCGCGATCACTTCGCCTTTCGAATAGACCTTGAACCTGGAGAAAGATATTGCCTTCTCAATGGCTGCTTCCGGAATGCCCAGACCGAATCCGTCAGATAGCTCCTTAAGCTGTTTTATAAGTTGTATCTTGTCCATTGTTTATCCTGTAACCATTATCTGATAGATCAGAGCTATAAGATTAATACCTCCGTGGGCGATCATCGGAGCTATAAGATGTCCTGTCTTCTTATATGCCCAGATACATATTAACCCAAGAACGAATGAGAATCCAAAATGATCGCCTCCGATGAGACGATATCAGACACAAAGATGCCGCGCATTGATGTATGTTAATTCATTCCTGTAAAGTGGCGGAAAACACCTTTTCTGTACCTCAAACATCATCTGATTTAGTATTATTAGTATAACAATCTACACTCATTACGAGGTGACCACTATGCTTAAAGATCTGTGTGAGAAGTACTATTTCGAAGGCAACTACAACTGCGCCGAGACTATCATCAGAGCAGGTAACGATTACTATAACTTAGGGCTTCACGACCGAGACATGATCGCGTTCGGAGGATTCGGCGCGGGAATCCAGACGGGCAACACCTGCGGTGCCGTTCTTGCCGGAGTCTCGATACTGTCCATGAAGTATATTGAAGCCAAGGCACATGAGAGTGCCGATATTAAGCCGGTCACAAGAATGCTGATCCAGAGATTTAATCAGAAGTACGGCTCTGTCCTGTGTAAGGATATCAAGGCTCAGTCATTTAAGCCTGAGATCAGATGTAAGAACACGATCGACGTTGCCTGTGACATCCTGGAGGGAGTAATCGCGGAGTATGAACAAAGATCAACTTAAACAGCTTAGTATAGAAGGATGCGAGCTCATAGGAAGAGGAGCTCACGCGTCCGTGTACCGTATCGCGCCTGATGAGATCGTTAAGGTCTACAGGGAAGACATTCCATTCGAAAGAGTCTTAACGGAGAAGAGAAGATCCAAACGGGCCCTGATCCTTAAAGTTCCTACCGCCATCTCATTGGATATCGTGAAGGTCGGCAACTGTTACGGCGCCGTCTATGAATTGCTCGATGCCGAGCCGACAGACAGTTATGTAAACAGCTCCTCCGAAAACCTCGAGAACTTTATCAATATGTCCGTCGAACTCCTTAAGCATATCCACAGCATCGATGCGGATACTGCGGAATGTGCAGACATGAAGGCCGATCACTTAAAGTGGGTTGACAACACCGAACATTTGATAGGAAACAACACCGCGGATAAGCTGAGAGATCTGATAAGAAGCATCCCCGATTCGACCAAACTTCTTCACGGCGATTTTCACCTGAAGAACATCATAATAGTTAAAGGCAAACCCATGCTCATAGACATGGACACACTCTGCTTTGGAGATTCTATCTTCGATCTGGCAACAATCGCCAATTCATACTGGATCTTCCCGCAGATGGCTCCCGAAGCAGCGACGGTTCACCTTGGAATTTCCGTCGGGGATGCGCACCACATCTGGAAACGCACACTCTCGTTGTATTTCGACGGGATGAGTGACGATGAACTTACGAGGATCGAGCAAAAGGCGCGCACATTGGGTCTTCTCAGGATCATTGACTTCGCTCAAAGGAGCGCCCCCGCGGAACACCGTGAGCTTCTTACACAGCAGGGCATCAGAATGCTTCACGAAGCCATCGGTGCCGTATAACCACATCACATAAGAGTCTGTTCGTTAATTATCAGATGGAATTCCAGCTGCAGGAACTCGGCTGCCTTACGACACAGCAGCATTCTTTCCATAAAGATCTCGAAATACTCTCCTATCTCTCCGTATCTGGTATCTATGTCCAGTTTAAGCTTTATGGCTGTATGATCCTGATTAATCTTAAGCTGAGATGATTTGACAGAATAATTGACCCTGTCGTGAATATCGAATTTCTCTGCTTTATCCTGAACGCGGCTTCTTCTGACATCTGATTTATCAGCCAGAATAAGAGCCGCTGCCAGATCACTTACGGGAACACCGAAGACCTCATCATGATTACCGATGGCCCTGATGACAGGTGCGATATCCTCTGCCGGGATTCCCATCTTATCAAGAAGATAGAAAGCCATCAGCGCACCGGACTGGCTGTGATCCACGCGGTTTACAGTATTACCGAGATCGTGAAGCCACGCTGCCGTAAGTCCGAGATCCACCGTGTGGTCATCCTTACCGAGTGTCTCCAGAATATATCCGGTACGTTCAGCGACCATGCCTATATGGGCAAAACTATGCTCAGTAAAACCCATAGCATGCATCGACTTGTTCTGCTCTTCTATATACACATGAATATCATGATCCTGCTTAACTCTATTAAACAGAGGGAAACGCCCGGTTTCCTGAGAGTAATCTGTGCCCATGTTTTTACTCCTTTTGCAGATGCTCCGCGCTTACTGTTAATACCACTTGTTTTACTTATAACCCTCAACCCCGTTTTCCTTAAGGAACCGTACAAAATCCGTAGCGGACGGCTCTTCTACAACACCCGCAAATCTTGTTACAACAGCTCCCGGACGGTGTCTAAACGGTTTATATAAATATACACTATCGACGGTCACAGTGTGGTCTGCCTCATCCCATTCGGCATCAAGCTCTATGCCATCCGTATAAAGTTTTCCTTCATTAACGGTAAACATGACTTCCTTTCTGTCAAAAGAAGCTGTTCCGCGGAATGGAGCCGTCAGTTTTCCAAGGTATATCGCAATCGGTATTATCGCCAAAAACAAAAGCATCATTACGATCAGTGCAAATGGCGTGACCTTCACTCCGATGATAAGACTCGCAATCACAAGAAGCGGCCATAGAAGAAGCGGGATAAGACCGCGGCGTATATCCCGGTATCCCATTATCCTTCTGACTTTTACAGTAGTTGTATAAGTATTATCCGTTGAACTCATATCCTGCCTACGGATTATAACACCGTCAATACTCTTTGCTCTATGAACTCTACTCTATCAAAGATCCTTGGCTTGAATGTACCCGTAACCCCTACAGATATATTCT
>CAMNNN010000001.1 GCA_946545505.1 uncultured Clostridia bacterium | reverse complement strand
GGCTGGATCATCGGGATCAGGGCCATATATGAATACGCTGCGACCGCGATGGCTCCGAGGAGCTCGGGGGCGAGCTTAGATGTAAGGTAGATGGCCGTAGGACCGTCTGCACCGCCGATGATACCGATGGACGCTGCGCCCTCAGGTGAGAATCCGAGGAGGATGGCAACTACAAAAGCGAATGATATACCGAACTGAGCGCCTGCACCCATAAAGAAGGATGAAGGTCTCGAGATCAAAGGTCCGAAGTCTGTCATGGCACCTACGGCCATGAAGATAAGACACGGGAAGATGTCGAGCTTGACGCCTATATACAGGAAGTCAAACAGACCGGGTTCGATATGATTGCCCGCCGCATCGACAAAACCGCCGCCCAAGGCCGCCCAGTTGATCTCACCGTTGAACCAATCCGGGTGAAAGATTCCGCCTCCCGGCCAGGGAAGGTTTGTAAGAAGCATTCCGAATGCTATCGGAAGAAGGAGCAACGGCTCGAATTCTTTTTTTATAGCAAGGTAGAACAGAACGAACGCAGCAAGGATCATTACCGCATTCTTCCATCCGTCAGCAATGAAAAACTGGGCCAAACCCGAGTTATTCCATAAATCTAATAAAACATCAATCATTGTTCAGGCCTCCGGATCAGGAAATAGTAACAAGCGGAGCGCCTGTATCAACTGCGGCACCCTTACTTGTGAGGATCTGAGCTACTGTTCCTGCACAAGGTGCATAGATCTCATTCTCCATCTTCATGGCCTCAAGGATAACGAGAAGATCGCCTTCCTTAACAGCCTGTCCTACAGTAACCTTTACATCGAGGATCGTACCGGGCATAGGAGAATTAACGGGAGTCGTACCTGCCTGAACCGACGCAGCTGCGGCTGCGGGAGCCGGAGCAGGAGCTGCGGCAGGTGCCGCGGGTGCAGCGGCAACAGGAGCGGGAGCAGCCTCAACCGCAGTGGTTCTAAGAAGGTTAGCCTTACCCTTCTCTACTTCTACTTCATATACTTTATCGTTGATCGTTACTTTATAAATCATTTTACTTCTACCTCTCCTTAATTCTCGTCAACAAGTTTGATCGACTTGAATACGAGTTCCGACAGCGGAATACCCGTGTTATCGGATACGATCGCCATGATCATTGCTGCGGTCTTCTCGTCACAGCCCTTAAGCTTCAAAGTTCCGGAAGAGAATTCCTCGCCCGGATCCTGAACAGCTGCCTCCTTAACGGAAGCAACGGGAGCAGGTGCCGCTTCTTCTTTCTTCTTGCCGCCGATGATAACTCCGGATATACGTTCTATTACCTTACCCGAAAGCGAGATCAGTATGTACATAATGAACAGTACACCGAACACTACGAGCATAACGGTAAAAGCATCCATCAGCATTGTTCCGGCATCCATCTGGGGTCTGAACAATGTAAATGTGTTGCTTCCGTTCTCGGAGGCATAACGGATAATAGGATCCATCATCAATCCTCCTTCTTCTCGATCGTGTAGTTAACCGTATTGGATTCCTTCTCTTCGCGAGCCGCAAAGAACTTCTCTGCAACCTGAGGGAAAGAGATATAGGAGAGGACATCTTCATCAGATCTTGCCTTGTCACCGAGTTCAGCCTTTGTCTTCTCAAATACCGGCTCGAGTGTATCAGCAAATCTGCATGTTATGATCTCATCGTCCTTCCAGAACTGAGAGATCAGATCCTTATTAACTTCACCCGGAGCACGTCCGTACTCACCGCGCAGATATGCCTTGGTATCCTTGGTAACATTCTTATACTTACCGAAAAGGACATTATTAACCGCCTGTGTACCGACGAGCTGAGACATAGGAGTAACGAGCGGGGGATAACCCAGATCCTTACGAACGTTAGGGATCTCGGCAAGAGCCTCTTCGAACTTATCCTGAGCCTTCATATCAGTCATCTGCTTGAGCATGTTGGAGAACATACCGCCGGGGAGCTGATACTCGAGGATATCTGTACGGATACCCATGGACTTGGGATTAAGAGTACCTTCCTTGATGAATCTGTCCTTGATAGGAGCGAAGTGATCGGCGATCTTCTTAAGAGCGGCAGAATCAAGATCTGTCTCGTAGCCGAGCTGCTCGAGGGCATACTTCATAGTCTCCGTTGCAGGCTGTGATGTACCGCCGGCCATAGGAGAAATAGCAGTATCGATACCGTCCAAACCTGCCTCGATAGCCTTGAGGTATGTCATCGGTCCGAGACCTGTTGTGTGATGTGTGTGGAAATAGATCGGGACCTTAACGGAAGCCTTCAATGCCTTAACGAGGTCATATGCTTCCTGAGGGCCGCAGATACCGGCCATGTCCTTGATGCAGATGGAGTTAACTCCCATCTTCTCAAGTTCCTTACCCATCTCGGCGTATTTTTCTACTGTGTGGACCGGGCTTGTCGTATAGCAGATACAGCCCTGAGCGTGCTTGCCGCACTTCAATGTCTCATCTACAGCGACCTCGATGTTTCTGAAGTCATTCAGAGCATCAAAGATACGGAAGATATCCATGCCGTTCTCGGCGGATTTTCTTACAAAGAGTCTTACGACATCATCGGGATAGTGCTTGTATCCGAGGATATTCTGTCCTCTTAAGAGCATCTGCAGAGGTGTCTTCTTGCAGATTGCCTTGATCTTACGAAGTCTCTCCCACGGGTCTTCGTCCAGGAAACGGAGACAGGAATCAAATGTTGCTCCGCCCCAGCACTCGATAGAGTGATAACCGGCATTGTCCATCGTCTCGAGGATGTCTTCGAAGTCTGAGAACGGCATACGGGTCGCGATAAGCGACTGCTGAGCATCACGTACAACCGTCTCTGTGAACTGTACTTTCATTAGCGTCACGCTCCTTTAGAAAATTTTCGCCATTAAAAGAGATTATAAAGCAAAAGGAGGTGACTTTGTAGGTCAAATATCTTTGTTAATCAGTTGGAAGATTTATAAAGTTCGGATACGAGGTCTGCTACCGTTATGGACTCTACCTCATCGCCTGCATCGGTATCGTCATAGTAGACCATCATGGGAATCAGATCCTCTGCTTCAAAGACGACCTTGCACTTACGCTCGTTCCTTCCGGGGTTTCCCTTCGTGTAGTCCTTCAGGTCCTCGATTATGAGGCTCACCGCAGCCTTCATAGCCTCGTCGTCGATCTTCTCGAGGCAGGCAAAACAGATCTTCTTGCAGTCATCCACGGTCATTTCCTTAAGTTCGGGATAAAGCTTGGGGATCTCATAGAAATACTCGATAACGGGACGTACCTCGGCACCCAGAGCCTCGCAGTAAACGGGAGTCTTCTGTCTGACGATATAGAGGTTCGCGTCTTTGGTAATAAAACCGCCCTCAACATCATCGGTAAGATCGGCGATCATATCTTCATAATCGATTACAGGATAGACTTCAGCCATGAGGCACCTCCGGTGGTTTTTTTACAATTCGATTCTACCATTATGATGCGAAGTACGCATCAATGCCGTTCGCGATACCGTTGACCATAGAAGGCTGATTGGCAGGGTTCGTCATATACAGGTCATCATGCTCATTAGTCATGAAGCCCATTTCGAGAAGAACGCAGGGGATCGTACTCCAGTTGTTGCCCGTCATGTTGTTCTGCTCCGACACTCCCCTGTTACGGATGCCGGTGGCACTGCAGTAGGAGTCTATGATGCACCTTCCGAGTCTCGCAGAACCCGCATAAGTCTGCGGATTCCATGGGTTATTCGGGGCTATTACGATAGAATGTGCGCCACTTACGGAAGCGTTATCAAGCCCGTCGAAATGAAGCCTGACCATAATATCGGCTCCGTTGTTTCCAGTCTGTGCTCGTGTAACGCAGTCAACGGGAGTGTTGTTATCATAACGCGTCATGATGACGTTATATCCTCTCGCCTCAAGCTCAGTGCGAAGCAGGTTCGCGATCTGCATCGTAAGAACATACTCGCTGACACCGGAATACCTGCCGCGGGTACCGGATGTATCCGCGAGCTTCATATCCGAAGACCCGGGCCCTAACGGCACATAGCCCGGAGCGACTACACCGGAGTGTCCGGGATCGATGCATACAGTTATCCCGTTGGACCCCGAAGAGTTATTCGAATATCTTCTGCAAAGTTCGCCGAACTCGACGGAGTTGGAGAAGCCCTCGATCACCGTATTGCGGTTGACGCTTCCGGAAGCAAGTCTGCCTGTCCAGTAAGAAAGACCCGTGCTCTCCGGTTCTCTGTCGAGAAACGTTCTGTAGAGTGTCGTAACATACTCGGCATCGCTTACGTTACGGGACAGATACTCCTGGGAGAACAGAAAGCCTCTCGCACAGTCGGCGAACGATATCTGACGGTTTCTTAATCTGCCGCCCCAGTATTCGAGTCCGACCGGATCGGGAGTTCTTCCGAGCACTACGGTATAAAGCCTCGTCGCGAATCCGTTATATCCGTCATCAATGATCGAAGCGTTTACGGGTACGACAATGAGCGCGATCATAACGATCGCGGTGATCAGTGATAGGATTTTCTTTCTCATATCAGGAATCCTGTGCCTGTACGGCTGTCATCGCCACGGTGTTGACTATGTCTTCCACAGAACATCCGCGCGACAGATCGTTACAAGGTGCATTGAGTCCCTGCAGTACCGCGAAGCACTCTGCACCGCCTATTCTCTGTGTAATCTTATAACCGATGTTTCCTGCCTGAAGATCCGGGAATACGAGGATGTTGGCACGTCCTGCCACAGGACTTCCCGGTGCCTTGCTCTGGCCGATCTCGGGAACGAGAGCCGCATCGAACTGCATCTCGCCGTCAAGAAGAAGATCGGGAGCGAGTTCATGAGCCTTAGCAACCGCCTCCTGAACCTTGCTTACGAGATCGTGCTTAGCCGAACCCTTCGTAGAGAAGGAAAGCATAGCTACACGGGGTTCAGTGAAACCGCAGAGTCTCTTAGCGGTATCCGCTGTAGCGACAGCGATATAAGCGAGCTCCTCTGCCGTAGGGCAGGGCATAACTACGCAGTCAGCATATACGAGCAATCCGTCCTCGCCTAGGTCGGGATTGGGGCAGTCCATAAGGAAGCTTGACGATACGACCTTCATCTCGGGCTTTGTCTTGATGATCTGAAGAGCCGGACGGAGCATATCTCCCGTCGTATGAACGGCACCTGATACAAGACCGTCAGCATCGCCGCACTTGATCATCATGATACCGAAGTACATGGGGTCAGCTACGAGCTTAACGGCATCTTCGGGTGTAACGCCCTTAGCCTTACGGAGTTCATAAAGTGTATCCGCATAAGATGATGCCTTGTCGCTTGCCGCAGGATCGATTATCTCGATGCCCGTGATGTCAGCTCCTACAGAAGCCGCGGTCTCATTAACCGCAGAAGGAACACCGATAAGTACCGGCTCAGCGAGACCCTCTTTCTTGAGGATAGCCGCAGCCTGAACCGTACGCTTCTCGTCACCCTCGGGGAGTACGATACGCTTGATGTCAGCGGATGCCTTTGCCTTGATCTTCTCGATGAGCCTGCTCATATGTAAGCCCTCCTGTATGTATTAGAGATCGATTCCCTTGAATCCGTTCCAGACGTTCCTGCCTGTGTATGTAAGAGGCTCCTTCTCGCCGCGGAGTACCGCGAGTGCCGGAAGAGCCAGCGCCTCCTGCTCCATTTCGCCGGGATAGACGCTTATAGGTGCGATGAAGCCGCATCTGCGCTCGATTGTCGCGCGGACGTCGTCGAATCTTAACAGACCGCCCGTGAGCAGGATTCCGTCGACCTTGCCGCACAGTACCGTGCTCATCTCGCCTATCATCTTGCAGATCTGGTAGAGCATGGTGTTCCAGACAAGAGATGCCTTGAGGTCATCCTCGTCAACAAGTTCGTGGATCGTATCGGAATTAGCCGTGCCGAACAGGTCAACAAAACCTCCCGCACGGGAGCATCTTAAACGTACCGCATCAGTACCGTGCTCATCGATATAGTCGAGAAGCGCGAGCACCGGAACCGAACCGATCCTCGTAGGAGTGAAAGCACCCTCTCCGTCAGCGCCCATGTTACCGTCGATCATCTTACCGTGATCGTGAGCGGCAACGGTGATACCGCCGTCGATGTGAGCCACGATAAGGTTCATGTCCTCATACTTTCTGCCGAGGGACTTCGCATGATACTCGGCAACTGCCTTCTGATTAAGCACGTGTGAGTGAGACACTCTGTAAACGCCCTTGATACCCGTGAGTCTCGCATAATCGCAGTACTCATCCACATTAGTGGGATTCAGGGTAAACGCGGGCTTGTTATACTCCTGAGCAAACTTCCAAGCGAGCATTACACCGAGCTTCGCAGGATGCTCCGAACCGCCTACCGCGGCTTCCGTGTCATCATATAGTTTCTGGTCTATCTTTGTGATACCGCCGGGCTGTGTGCATGCGCTGCCTCCTCTGCCGACGAAAGCATCGATACTTGCCGGGTCTACCTTCTCCTCCGCCAGCATATCGAGGATAACCTTGTATCTGAAAGGCATCTGAAGGTTAACGTGGGGGAACTTAAGAAGCTCGTCCGCATCGTGGAAAAGACTTTTCTCGAATACTGAAACTTCGTCCTCAAAAAGACTTACCTTCGTGGAGGTGGAACCGGGATTGATGATTAATAATCTGTACATATGATTTCCTTCTTTATCTGAAGAAATAAACGAGAGCAAGTATATGGCAAACCTCTGCAACAACTACGAGAAGATGCCATACCATGTGGGAGAACTTAAACTTCTTTCCCGAATAGAAGAACAGGCCTATCACATAAACAATCGTGCCTGCGACTACAAGCCAGAAGCATGCCGGTGTGGCGGCAGCGTGGAAAGGCTTAATAATGAGAAGTCCCAGAAGGCCCATAATACCGTAGATAAGAACGGCGAACTTAGAGCCTGTCTTGTTATTGGGATACATGAATATCATGAGGAATGTTCCAAGCAGTGCCAAAGCGAGCTCTGCGATAAGGATTCCTAAGCCCCAGCCTCCGCCGACCAAGGACAAACAGATGGGAGCGAATACTCCGAGGATAGCGTAATAAACCATGATGTGGTCGAGCTTTACGAAGATTCTCTTATGAAGTGAACCGGGCTTCTGGAAGTGATAAATCGTAGTGAACAAAGAAGCCAGGAATCCGAATACCATAAATGCAGATACACCGAGACAGTCCGCCATATTCATTCCCTCAGGCGCCTTGATATATGCGTTTACGGATGCGAAAGGAATCATGAAGAGGAAATAGATGGCAAGAACACCGGCCGTAATGGAATTTCCGACTTCCTCACCGAATGTCTCACGTGTCCTCTCGATAGTCTTCTTAACGCGTCTGGTCTGTCTTTGAAACCAGCTCATCTCGGAAAGACCGATCTCGAGGGGATCCTGTCCTGCTTTGACGGCCTTACGGTCGCTCTCGCTCGACATCATCTTTTCCCAATGCTTATTATTCTTTGCCATTCCTTATACTCCGATAACCAAATTCGATAGATTATATAACAGATTTATTCTGTAGGTAAAGGAGGCTCCTGAGCCTCTTCCTTGACTGCGGGGGCCGGTGCCGTTATAACCGTTCCGAGCACTTCGGGCATCGATGCCTTGCGCACCGTCTTTGTTCCTATTCCCGTCAGGTTATTCTCGATGGAGGTCTTGTCCAAAGCCTTCATGGGATCGAGCTGCTCCTGTCTGTATGCGTTCCTGTAGAACCTGAACAGCTGGCATCCAGCGTAAAAGATGAGCGCCACGGGCATTATCCTTCTGGGGAGGACTTCCGTGAAGCTGTCTCCGAACACTCTCGTAACCGGAGCGAAAGGAGCTTCTGCCATGCCGTAAACCGACTTAAGAAGGAAGGCCCAGACTACTGCGATTATGTTGGCGTCATCTCCTGCGAGCTTGTCTGCCATACCTGGAAGGACCCATACGGGAAATGCCGCAACAACACCGTAAGCCGCGAGTCCCGCTGTTATCCAGAACTTCTTCTTGTATGCCGCATATACAGGGAGCACGGCGAAAACCAGGATCATGTATATCCACGAGAATGCGGTCTCGACAGGACCGAATTCTCTCGGAACTATCTGCCCGTAAACAAAATAAAGCGGGAGAAAGCATACGTAAAAGAGCGATACGCATATGCACAACAGAAATACGCATATGAAATAATCTCTTCTCATCGTCATGTCTCCTGCAAAATAATAGTCAGCCTCGCCGGCCGACTATTATTTTAGCATTATTTAATTAATGATTCACCCGTTCCGGTCACTGCTCCTTGAAGAACGGATCGTCCTCGGCTCTGACCTTAAGCTTGAGCTTTATGGAGATGAGTTTAACTCCCGCGCCTCCGAAGTGAAGTCTGAAGACATTATAGCGGGACATCATGATGAACTCGGTCTCCTTGGTGCCTGTATGCCCTTCAAGTCCGTTCCATGTAACTACACTGAACGGGATGCTCGATACATAAACCGTCATCGGGATCTGAGCCAGCGAGTTAAGATCGGATCTTGCAGTGAAGATAACATCGTATCTTCCGGGGTCATCGGAATCGATACCGAATGTGAAGTCGGCTCCGTTTGAAGTATCAACATCAACCTCAATGATCGACTCCTTATCGGCTGACAGCTTATAGTAGCTATCGACCTTGGTAACGACCACATCGTCTGCGAACGGACACTCAACGTGCTTAACAGTAGTCTCATTACCCATGAGACGCTCCATGGCAGGTGTAGCCATGGCATATCTTAAGATGTTCTGAGCATTGCGCTGAAGCTCTGCACGGGTGATCCTGTCTGTGTTGCCGGCTGCGAGGTTCTCGATGATATCGCTCTCATCGACATTGCCGTCCTCAACCTGCGAGCAGACCATGAACAGGTCGCACTGAGCCTTCGCCATCAGCGAGTGCTCAGTGAGAGACTCGGATCTGTGCATCATATCCGGCACCTTCTCGATGAATGCCCACCAGTCTGTCATGACGATGCCGTCATAGCCCCACTGGTTTCTTAGAATCTCTGTATTGAGCTCATAATTCGCAGTACCGTATACGCCGTTAATCTTGTTGTAAACGGACATTATGCTTCTGGCATTTCCTTCCTTCACTGCGATCTCGAAGCCCTTAAGATAGATCTCTCTTAAAGCCTTCTCGGAAACAACGGAATCCATGAATCTTCTGTGAGTCTCTCTGTTGTTGGCACAGAAGTGCTTGATAACAGCCGTTACTCCGTTCTCGTGCAGACCGTTAAGCTGTGCAGCAGCCATGATACCGGTTACGAGAGGATCCTCGGAGAAATACTCGAAGTTTCTTCCGTTAAGAGGATATCTGTGGATATTCATTCCGGGACCGAGGATGGCGTCGATCTGATTGCTTACCATCTCGATACCGAAGTAGATAAAGAGTTCTTCTACAAGGCCTGTGTTAAATGTGGAAGCAATACATGCGCCGCTCGGGAGCGAGAAACACTTCTTGCCGCTGTCGATACGCATTCCGGAAGGGCCGTCAGCGCAGCAGACAGTAGGGATGCCGAGATGCTTGTGATGTGCGGAAAGACCTGCGAACGCTCCTGCCGTACCCGTGGTTACCTTCGGGCTGCTCATGCCTTCGCCTCTTATAATGAGGGACAGGTCTGCATCGGTAAGCTGGGCCGTGAACTCGTCGAGAGTGTTCTTACCGGACTTAACGTCGGCAAGCTTAATGCCCTTGTCATCCGTCTGAGGAATCTCAGGCATCAGGCCTTCGAATCTGTCTTCGACATTCTCATGAGTTCTTACGGGAACATCCTCTTCCCCGTTGTTCGTCATTCTCTTATAAGACTCTACAGGCTTGCAGGCTGACTTAAGACTCTCTACTACAATGTTGTCATCAAGAGTGATCTTGCCTGCCTCGGTGACACTTACAACATCATCGCCGAGCATGAAGGAGTACACACCCTTTTCGAGCATGAATCCCGTGCCGAGTCCGAGCCTGCCGTCATCATCGTAGGAAGCGTATCTGTCAGGTGTAACCTCGATGGTCACGGTCTCGCTCTCGCCCGGTGCAAGGCTGTCCGTCTTCGCGAATCCGACGAGGACTCTCGCAGGCTTCGACAGCATTCCCATGGGGGCATCAGCGAAAAGCATAACTGTCTTAGAAGCCTCGAAGCTGCCCGTGTTGGTTACGAGTGCATCGACTGTAACGACATCATCTTCATAAGTGAACTTCCCGACGCTTACATCGAAAGTAGTGTAAGAAAGTCCGTAGCCGAAGGGGTACTGTACCTTCTCGGGGGCGAATGTCGAGAAATATCTGTAGCCTACGAAGATATCTTCTGCGTAGATGTCTTTCAAGCCGTCGCCCACGCCGAAGTTCTTACCTGCGGGATAGTCCGCGAGGTTATAAGCGATCGTATCCGTAAGGCAGCCTGAAGGTGATACTGTACCCATTACAAGGTCGCCTGCGGCAAGACCGCCGTACATACCGGCCTGCCATACATACATGACCGCGGAAGGATCGTATTTTGTTACCCATGACATGTCGATCGTGTTGCCTACATTAAGAAGCACAACCGTCTTATCGAAGGCCTTGCAGACCTTATCAAGGAGCAGTTCCTCACCGTCGGTAAGATAGTAAGAACCCTTCTGGTCCGTGTTGTCACGGTCCTCGCCGGCCGTTCTCGCGATAACGATAACAGCGACATCATTAGAGGATGCCATCTTACTTACGAGAGCATCGTCGACAGGCATCTCATCCTGTGACCATCTTTCCTGCCCCCAGCCTACACCGGGATCTACGGGATTCTCCTTCTCCCACTCATCATATATGGAAATAAGCTCTTCATCGAGCTTCGCACCTGCTTCGCGAAGGCCCTCACGGATGTCGTAAACGTGATTGACATTTACCATTCCGCCGGAACCCGTACCACTCTTGTAGTAGTTTCCCTGCATTCTTCCGAACAAAGCGATCCTGGCATCTTTGTTTACGGGAAGCGCATTATTATCATTCTTGAGAAGCACCGCACCCTCACGGGCAATATCGATGGCTGCGTCCTTATACTTCTTCCAATCAAGGGTGAGTTCGGGCATATAAACACCTCCGTGGCATTACATACCGATATTTTAAACCACGAATAAAGACGAATAATAACAAATTCGTTGTTTTTTTATAAACTTCCTCGCAATTTGTAGACTTCCGGATTGCAGGCCGTATAACGTATGATTTCTTCCATACGCTTCTTATCCATATAAGCCATGAGAGTATAAGCCTTACCGGATTTTCCTGCGCGGCCGGTCCTTCCTATTCTGTGAAGATAGAACTCATTCTCGTTAGGTATGTCGTAATTAAAAACAGCTTCAACATCATCGACGTCGATTCCCCTGGCGACAACATCGGTCGCTACCAGCACGTTGAACTTGCTCTTACGGAAACCGTCCATGACGCGGTTTCTTCCGCCCTGGCCGATACTGCCGTGAAGAATGTCACAGCTGATGCCGTGTGTCTCGAGCTTTCTTAACACTTTCTCAGTCTGTGTTCTGGTATTGCAGAATACGATTGCTTTCTTAATGTTCTCGGCATCGAGAACACTTACGATTGCACCGATCTTATCCTTCTCGGGGACCTCGATAATATACTCGTCGATATTAGGATGATCGTCAGCCTTAGGCATAACGTCGATCTGTGCGGCGCCTTCCATGAACTGCCATGTGATATCCAGGATCTCGCGGGGCATGGTCGCAGAGAACAATGCCATCTGCTTGTCCTTAGGCGTAAGTTCGATAACCTTCTTGATATCCTTGATAAAGCCCATCTTAAGCATCTCGTCTGCCTCATCGAGGACGAGAGTATAGATCTGACTTATGTCTATCATCTTCCTGTTAACAAGATCGAGAAGTCTTCCGGGAGTCGCGACTACTACCTGGGGATTCTTTTTAAGCTTGGTCTCCTGAGTCCTTACGTTCTGGCCTCCGATGATCGCACATACGTTAAATCCCTTGATGAAGCGCGCGAGATTCTTTATCTCGGATGAGATCTGAAGTGCGAGCTCTCTGGTCGGGCACAGTATCAATGCCTGAACAAAGTCCACATCCATATTCAGGTATTCAAGTATCGGTATGGAGAAAGCAAACGTCTTTCCAGTACCTGTAGGAGCCTTCGCGATGAGGCTCATATCATCCATGAGTAGAGGTATAGCCTTCTGCTGGATAGTGGTCGGGCGCTTAACACCCATCTTTCTCAGCGAGTCCCTTATCTCCGGGGACAGATCAAAGTCCTTAAAACTTAATTCTTCATTATTCTCAGTCTCGTTCATAGCAACCTATTATACATCACTTAAGATTAGATGCACCGATTCTCGTCGCACCGGCCTCGATCATCTCACGGGCCGCTTCCTCAGTCCTTACACCGCCTGCCGCCTTGACCTCGACATTGGTTCCTGAGTAATGACGCATCAGCTTAACGTCTTCCACCGTGGCTCCCGCGGACCCGAATCCGGTTGAAGTCTTAATGAAGTCCGCACCCTGAACAGTGACGATATTGCACAGCATCTTCTTCTCCGTATCGGTAAGGAGACACGTCTCGATTATGACCTTAAGGATCGCACCTTTCGCATGGACCGCATCGGCGATAATGCCGATCTCAAGTGCCGCCTCATCGAATCTTCTGGACTTTATGAAGTTCACGTTGATTACCATGTCGATCTCGGTCGCACCGTTGCTGATAGCATCTTCAGCCTCGTACTTCTTAACGGCAGTCGTCGAGTAACCGTTCGGGAATCCTATAACGGTGCAGATATTAAGTCTTCCTCCGGCACGCTTCGCCGCATCCTTAACGAAACACGGCTGAACGCATACGGAAGCCGCTCCCTTCCCGACAGCTTCATCGACGAGCGCATTGATGTCATCAGTCGTCGCCGTAGTCTTGAGGTTAGTCATATCTACATATGAATAGATATTATTCTTATTAAGGTCATGTGCGATTCTCTTCACGGGCGAAGGGTATACCCGTGACAGAAGAGCCGTATACACGATGGAAGATACGATTCCGAATCCCGATATCTCTCCGAGATTACGGGGAACATCATAGCCCTCACCGTAGATAAGAAGCGGAACACATTCCCTCGAGTGATCCGTCGAAGGAGTCGAAGGATCACAGCCGTGATCCGCCGTTATGATAAGCAGATCATCTTTACCCAGAAGCGGGATCATCTTCTCGAGCGCCTCATCGAACTCATGCATTGCCGCGGCATAACCGCTTATATCATTACGGTGTCCGTACTTCATATCAAAGTCGACGAGATTAACCATACAAAGTCCGTGGAAATCGCAGTCGAGCATATCTGAGAGTCTGTGAATACCGTCGGTGTTATCGGCAGTCGCATGTGTCTCGGTAAGACCTCTGTATGCGAACAGATCCTTTATCTTACCTATGGAGATAACATCCATTCCGTTGTCCTTGAGAATATCGAGCAAGGTGGAAGCCGGAGCTTCGAGCGTGAAGTCCTTACGGTTAGGGGTTCTCGTGAAGCCCTCTTCTGCGGACCCGACGAAAGGCCTCGCTATGACTCTTCCCACACCGTGTTCTCCCGTCATGAACTCGCGGCACTTACTGCACACGGAGTACAGTTCTTCAAGAGGAACGACCTGCTCATGGGCCGCGATCTGAAGAACGGAGTCGGCCGAAGTATAGACGATCAACGCGCCTGTCTTCATGTGCTCCTCGCCGTAATCAGCTATAACCTGAGTTCCGCTGTAAGGCTTATTACACAGAACATCTCTTCCCGACACCTCACGTATCTTTCCGATGATCTGCTCAGGGAACCCGTCAGGATAAGTAGGCTGAGCCGTTGAAGAATAAACTCCCGATATCTCCCAGTGTCCGATAGTGGAGTCCTTACCGGCGGACAGTTCTCTTAACCTGCCGTATGAACCTATGGCACGGGGCCTGTCCTTATTTGCTTCTTTCCAGGTCAGTATACGTTCATCGGCGAGACCGTCTATATCCATGAGTCCCATTCTCGACAGGCCGGGATAAGCCTCATTCGAGTCCGACAGAACGGCAGCAAGTGTGTTGCTGCCTTCGTCCTTAAATGCCGCCGCATCCGGGGCGCCCCCGATTCCGAAGCTGTCAAGTATTACGAGAAAAACTCTTTTGGCCATGATAAGTACTCCTGCCTTATATCTTTATCTGATTATACAACAATGCATATTTGTTCTATTTTCGTTCTTTTTGTTCATTTAGTCCTTTTAACGGGACACATTCTCTGTTATACTCCTCTCAGAACAAACAAACGAACGTTTTTCGAAGGAGTTTTGCTTATGTCGCCGCTTGATATGTCTGTATTACTTTTCTTTATATTGATCGCTGTTAAGGCCTTTAAGGATTCCGTAGATTTCTGGAAGGAACAGGATGCCCGGGCCGCGGCAGCTTATAAGAATGCCACTTCCACCTCCAAACCCGCTGTCAGTGCGACGGTCAGAAGGACGAGAGTTGTTACCCGCACACCCGTCCGCGTCCCATACCGCGTCTGCCGCATTGACATGAACCACACTGTATCACTGCCGGTAAATAATAAGAAACTCCCCTCATCGAGGGGAGCCGGCAGACAGTTGGAAACTGCGGCATAAAGCTCTTTACGGCAAGTATCAGTAAGCTAACTGGTCCTTGCCGTTTCTCTTTGCTTTGTAAAGCTTTCTGTCAGCCGCCGATATGATCTCAGAGATATCCGTTCCGTGAACATAAGTCGCCACACCTATCGAGATAGTAATCTTCTCGAACTTGGATTCTCCGAGAGGCACAGCCTGATCGGATACATGCTTAGCGATAGCCTTGGCAACATTAACTGCTGCCGTCTTATCACAATCCGGAAGCAGAACATCGAATTCGTCGCCGCCTGTTCTGAAGCAGATATCGCTCTTTCTTATCGAATTGAGCATGGAAGTCGCTATATGTCTTAATACATCGTCACCCTTCTGCTGACCGTACTGGTCGTTGATGAACTTCATATTATCGACATCAATGGCGATCAGGGAGAATGTGATTCCGTCTTCTCTTCTGTCATAGAGACTGCATATACGCTCGAGATTCTCATAGAAGTATCTTCTGTTATAAAGACCTGTTACATCATCTACACGGGCGAGTCTCTGTGCCTTCTGATAGGCCATCTCGAGCTCTTTCTCAAGATGTCTCATCTCCGTTATGTCACGCGTAATGCCCCATGTACCGATGATCTCGCCTTCCTTGTTACGGAAAGGATACTTGGAAGCGAGAAGATAACGGGTCTCATCATCCTTCTCCCACTCCTCTTCAATATTGAGAATGGGTTCACCTGACTCGATGATCTGCCTTTCTACCTCGAGGGCCTTATCTGCGAACTCCTTCGGGAAGTAGTCATAATCCGTCTTGCCGAACATATCCTGAGGCGACTTAACGCCGAACTGATCGGCATGCTGCTGACTGTTCCAGAGGAATCTTGATTCTTTATCCTTAAAATATATAGTGTCGGCGCAGTGGAACTTGATCGTATCAAGGACTAGCTCATCGATCTGTTCCTGAGACATATCAACTTTGCTTTTCTTAGCCATGTCCATCTCCACAAATATTTTTAATAAAATTTATGTTTTATGATAGCACACAAAGCTTAGATTTACAAAATATCAGATAGCCTTAAAACTCATCTCGATCCTGAACCTTCCATCCCCCACAAACGCCGTAATATCGCCGTTCATTGACTCTACGAGCTTCTTTACCACCGACAGGCCGACACCGCTCGAACCGGTATGTCTCGAGGCGTCCCCCTTGTAGTAACGGTCAAACACCTTGTCAGGATCGGGATTCTGACCCGGAGCAAGCAGGTTATCAAGGCTGATCATGACCGTCTTATTCTCCTGAGGCTTCAGCTTAAGCTTCACATCGCCGTTGCCGTGTACGAGGCTGTTACGGATAAGGTTCTGCATGATTCTCTTGATAGACTGTTCATTACCGAGGATCCTTATTCCCTCATCCACATCCACGTCGACCTCATATCCCTTCTCCTGAAAATCGTCATAGTATTCGAACAAAGTCTCCAGAACGGTCTTCGAGCAGTCAACAGGCTCGATTCCGATCTTATAATTAACGTTCGAGACCTTGGTATAAAGGAACATCGTCTCAAGGATCTCCGACAGTGAGTCTATCCTTCCGTATATGATGTTCGTATACTTTTTCCTCTCTTCGGGATCTTCCGTCTGATCTAACAGTTCGAAGTAGCCTTTCAAAGATGTGAGGGGAGTTCTTATGTCGTGACTCATGTTCGTTAGAGTCTCCTTGATTTCCTTATCCTCACTTAATATCTTCTCGTGTCTTTCATCGTAAGAGTCTATGATCTCGTTTATATCGGCAGCAAGTCTTCTGAAGCTTCTTGACTTACCGTAGAATGTGATCCGCTTGTTGGTATCATTACGCGAGATGAAGTGAACCTGGCTTCTGATACTCTTCATCTGCGAGAGCAGGGATATCAGGATAAAAGCCAGGGCAAGTGCCAATGCCGTAAGCAATACGATCAGTGTTACTAATGTTGATTCACTCATATGCGGTCCGCCTTCTTATATCTTACGGCAAGTGCGATCGATAATGCGACAACAGGAATCATAAACGCCACATAGAACAGGAGTTCCTGAAGATTATTCGGGATTAACAGGCCGCTGCCCTTTTTCCCGCTTACAAAACCCGCGAGCAGTATGATCACCACGTATGAGACCACCGAATACAGCATCGTCACGGACATGGACAGTACGGAATTGGATGTAAACTTGGACACCAGATATGCGATAAGACATCCGTACATATTAGATAAGAATGCCGACATAAATACATATATAGTATTGAGATCCGTGATAAGACTTATAGGATTCATCTCGTTAAGGTATACCAGACACAGCAATCCCACACCGGGAATCACTAACAGATTCAGAATCAGGACAAACAACGCGATTCCGGTAAGATCCGACAGACAGAGCTTCAACCGGCTTCTTATGGCACCTTCGATATTAACGGAAAGCCTCGCCTTCTGATATCCGCAAGTCGTATAGATGACCGTTACGGGAGCAATCAATGCGGTGATCATGGAATAAAACAGCATGAACGATGATATCTCGAACATCGGTGCAGACATATCTCCGTTATTTATGAAGAACAGGGCTCCCAGATACATCAGATAATCGATCATGGTCATCATGAATATAAGAAGAAATGCCCCGATGGCCGCGCTTATCTTAAGAGCTTTACTCTTAAACAGACGTATTAATTCGATCTGGACAAGGTTGCCGAACATCAGGCTATATCGCGCTTCCTTATGATAAGCAGGCTTCCGATATAAGAAATCGCTCCGTAAACAAGAGCACAAATAAGAGCACGCACGACAAAGTGTCCGTCCGAATACAGATTCAGCGCTGCGACATTATGCGTAACCGTGTAATAACCCAGATTGAAATCCGGATCGAGATCGAATCTCTTCTGCATCATAAGCGAAGCGACGCTTATCAAAGTGGAAAGCAGTCCCGCCGAGAGAATAATACCGAGAGTAATGCCGGCAGCCTTCGATCTGGACATATGAGCCATGCCTGCCACGATCCAGCCGAACGCGACGCACAGCAGCCATGTGACGATAAAGTACAGTATAAACGCTTTATCGATCTCAAGTCTTACCGACTTCGCCATCATGGCTGTTGTAATAAGGCAGAATATCCATGTGAATATATGCATGACAAGACTATAGACAGCTATATGAAGCATCCTGACGGCGAACAGAAGTCCGCGGCGGCCTGCGAAGTTATTAAGATTCTTATCAAGTCCGGTACTGTAAACACTTCCGATATAAAGACCTACGAAGATCGATATGAGAAGAAGTTCATACATCGAACCTACGTCCATCGTATAAAGAGTAGCGACGCTCTCTTCGTAAAGGATTCCTTCACCGAGCAAATGGATCGTCGTATCGCCTTCGGCGATTTCTTCAGACGACTGAAGTCCCGCCTGGAAACCGGTCATGAAGCTGTCCTCATAACTTTCAGCGGATGTTCCCATCTGCTGAATGCCTTCGATATCCTCCTTCGAGAATCCCATAAGCCCGTACATATCTACTTTCAGGTACAGGAAATTAACTATCAGAATGATTGCCGCGAGCACTGCTATCAGGATATATGTGCTCTTCATCCTGCTGATTCTGTAAAACTCTGATTTAAATGCTTTCGAGAACATTACTGCACCCCCTTAGCGACGCTCGCCGGGAATCGTCCCCGTGACCTTGAGGAAGTATTCTTCAAGATCAGAGGATTCGATTCCGATAGATTCCACAGGAATCTGTGCCTTAGCGAGTTCCATGTTGAGGACAGTTATTTCCGACAGCTTGTCAAAGACATGAATAGTCTTATCGTTAACAACACTGTAATCCTTGAATCCGAGACCGTCGATGACGGGCAGCGCCTTGGCAACTTCACCTGTCTTGATGGCGATCTTGTCACGGCACTTCTCTTTCAATTCCTTATTCGTTGACTCTTCGATGATCCTGCCGTTATCGATGATGGCATAATCAGTCGCGAGCTTGCTTAACTCTTCAAGAATATGGCTTGAGATGAGGATAGTTATCTTACGCTCCTGATTGAGCTTATGAAGCATCTCACGCACCTCTGCGATACCCTGCGGATCGAGGCCGTTGATGGGCTCATCCAGTATAAGAAAATCAGGATCGCCCACGAGAGCCAGAGCTATTCCGAGTCTCTGCTTCTGACCGAGTGAATACTTGCCGGCTTTCTTCTTCCATGTACCGGACAGGCCGACGAGATCGAGCAGGTCGTTAATATACTGCTTATCTCCGATACCGTAAGCCAAACACTTGATTCTCATGTTATCGAAGCCCGTAAGATTGGGTTCGATGGCAGGAGCCTCGATAAGTGCACCTATTCTCGAGAACGCCTCATTCTGTGTGCAGTTGAACCCAGTGTAATCGAATGAACCGGAAGTAGGTCTCGCGAGTCCTGCGATCATCTTCATGATCGTTGTCTTTCCCGCTCCGTTCTTGCCTATAAGGCCGTAGATGGATCCGCGCTTAATATGAATGTTGACGCGATCTGCCGCGGTTATCTCTTTATATGTCTTGGTAAGATCCTTAGTGACAAGCAGATATTCTTCCATACAAACTCCCGATCGTAATAATATTCACATTATCCCACGCGGAATATGATAATTGGGCATTATATGGTTAAGATTAGTTTAAGATTTGGCCAGACGGAAGCCTACACCCCAGATAGTATCGATATATTCATCACCGGAGTGCTTCTTGATCTTGGTCCTGATATTACTTATGTGGACGTTGATAGTCTTGTCTTCTCCGATATAAACATCGTTCCAGGCATACTCATAGATCTCCCTCTTCGAGAAGACCTTGCCGGGGTACTTAAGGAACAATTCCAGGATCTTGAACTCCTGTCTTGTAAGACCGATATCGTTGCCGTTAACGGTAACAGCATACTTCTCTTCATCGAGAACCAGGTCCTTGAACTGCATGATCTTGGACTCCTGAGCGCCTGCTGATTCATTCTCCTTACGGCGAAGCTGTACATCGACACGTGCGATCAGCTCCTTGAGTTCGAACGGCTTACCGACAAAGTCATCTGCACCCGTCGTAAGAAGATCGACCTTCGAGTCTACGCTGCTCTTGGCAGATACGATGATGATCGGGACCTTGGACACTTCCCTGATCCTCTGCGTAAGAGTCTGACCGTCCATTCCGGGCATCATCAGATCGAGCAGGACCAGATCGAATTTGTCCCCCTTGAATACTATGAGGCCCTCAGTTCCGGAGAAAGCCTGAGTACAGTTAAGACCATGCTTGGTCAGTGCTTCACGGAGCAGATTATTGATGTTCTCATCATCTTCTACTATCAGGATTCTGGGGGCATTAATATCCATGGCTACCTCTGCGCTTAGAGCGACTTTGTCTGGAAATACAATCCGTTATTTCTTATTCCGCTGATAAACTGTTCAGAATCAAACGCGATAGGAGTAAATACGCCTTTCTTGTCCCATCTTCCCATGCAAAGAAGCGTTACGCCGCTTAAGAGCGCATAGGCATTAAGCGTCATCATGGACGACATGCCGAACTGTTCCATGCACTTATCGTTATCGCTTGTAATATAAACGAATTCTTTCTTGGCAGATCCGCGGTAAGTGCCTTCCACTAAAACTCCGGCCCCGCATATGCCATTAATCTGCTTCTCAGTCTTTCTCGACTCTAGAAGTTTCTCCCAGAACTGCTTCGGGCTTATGCTGACCTCGGGAGTGATCTGCACGGGCTCATCCGAGAGCATACCGAGGCGTGTGAGTTCGGGAGTAAAATCCTCTTCTTCCTGAGCCTCGTATGAGATGAAATACCTTACATTAGGAACACCCGGTATCTCCTTGATGAAGTCCTGGATTACAGGGCTGTCAGACAGGTACAGGCTGGTTCCCTTGAACTGTCCGAAGTTCTCATCAAGCTTAATGCTTACGGTCTTAGCTTCATGCTTTACGATATTACCTTCCTCGAGCGTTACCGCTTCCACAGGCTCATCGGCAGTGAGATTTACTTCATAGAATTCTGCAGAAGTGACTGCATCATAGCCGCTCATCATCGCGTTCTTCACAAGAGATGTGAGAAGCGCGGGACTTAAGGAGCATCCTGTAATTGCTGTCTTCTGAGCACTTCTGAACTCAGCGAAAAGGCTGAACTGCTTGCTCAGCAGATCCCCCTTACCACACTCGTATAGACCGCCGTCTATGTAATCTGCACCGACTTCAAGCGCGAGCTTCATTACTGTCATGCAGTACCTTATGGGAAGAAGATTCACGATGATGTCAGGGTTCGTGATGGATAACATCATCCTCGTTCCCTGTTCATTCTCGATATCCATTCTTGCCGTTGTGATCCTGGGACCCTTGCCTGAATACTTATTTCTTAAAGCATCGCACTCGGCTTTATTTCTCGATGCGATGATAATCTCCGTTATGGCGGCAATTCCCATTATCTTGGGAACAATAAAATCAGTTATGCCGTTACACCCTAAAACCAATATCTTTTTCATACACAACATTCTATCATTAGAAGGCGGTTTTGGGGGCGGCTCTTTTTATATTTTTATAATTAGACTCCGGGAAGCTTATTTTAACAGCGTGGCATCGTATGATTCGAGGTAGTCTTCACCGTTCTGAACCTCCGTGAAAGACAGATCCGGATAGCCTAACTGCCTTAAGCACTCGTAGATGGCAATAGCCGCCGCATTGCTTAAGTTTAGACTCCTGCACTCGCCCGACATCGGGATCCTGAAGCATCTGTCGAGATTGTCCTTAAGGATAGGCTTCGGTATTCCTGTGCTTTCCTTACCGAAGATAAGATAGATATCCCTGTCAGATGGAATGCTTTTGAAATCTATATCAGAAGGCGGAACCTTGCCGTATCTCGTCATGAAGAAATACTCGCCTTCGTTTCTGCTTCTAAAATCCTCATAATCTTCGTAGAGGATATAGTCGGCCCACGTTATGTGGTTCGTGGTAGCCCGCCTGAACTTGGGGCTGTCGATATCGAAGCCCAGGGGCTTAATAAGGTGCAGACCGAAGCCCGCCGCCACACAGGTCCTCATTATGTTCCCCGTGTTCTGAGGTATCTCCGGCTCGAAAAGAACTACGTTAAGCCTTTTTCTCATTTCTTCTCTAACACCTCTGATCTTTCTTTATATAGACGCACATCTATACGAAGCCTATAGAACGTTTATTTCTTGTACAGACTCGGCGCGAAGAGAACAATAATCGGGTACAACTCGAGTCTTCCCGCGAGCATGTCCAGTATGAGGACCCATTTCGAGAGCGGGTTAAAGAAGCCGTAGTTGCAGGTGGCACCGACCTTCGCGAGACCGGGGCCGATATTGTTAAGGCAGGCGAGTACCGCCGTGAAGCTTGTAGTGAGATCGCTGTTGTTAAGCGATACCAGAAAGATCGATACCAGACACAGACCCACGTAAGTCGCGAGGAAAACATGCGTTGACTTAAGCACGTCAGCCTCGACACCCTTGTTGTCGAGCGTGACCTTCTTAACGATCTTCGGGTGGATATAGGACTGCACTTCCCTTATGACCGATTTCCACAGGATCATGAGACGGGATACCTTGATACCGCCGCCGGTCGAGCCTGCGCAGGCACCCATGAACATCAGGAAGCACAGGACCACTTTCGCCGTCGTCGGCCACAGGTCGAAGTCAGCCGAACAGAAACCCGTGGTAGATACGATGGAACTTACCTGGAAGAATGCGTCCGTCATGGCAGTTATACCGTTCTCATAAAGAGGAAGTATCTGCCAGAATACGATGGCAGTCGAGAACAGCACGATGCAAAAGAATGCACGGACTTCCTCTAAGCTGAACAGTTTCTTGAACTGACGCATGATCAGGAAATAGTATGCATTGAAGTTAACGCCGAACAGGAACATGAAGATTCCCGCGACCCAGCGGATATAGAGGCTGTAACTCATGAAGCTGTCGTTCTTTATCGCGAAGCCGCCGGTACCGGCAGTACCGAATGCCAGGCAGAACGCATCGAACAGGTTGAGGCCTCCGAACAGCAGGAACACAGTCTCGAGCAGCGTCATCGCCATATAAATCATGTAGAGGATGAGAGCCGAATGACGTATCTTGGGAACAAGCTTGCCTACTGAAGGTCCCGGGGACTCGGCTTTCATGAGGTTGATATTAGAACCGCCGCTCATCGGGATGAGAGCCAGAAGGAATACCAGAACTCCCATGCCGCCGATCCAGTGAGTGAAGCTTCTCCAGAACAATGCCGCATGAGACAGGGATTCGACTTCGCTCAAGATGCTCGCTCCGGTCGTAGTGAATCCGGACGCGGTCTCGAAGAATGCATCCGTGAATGAGGGAATCTCTCCCGACAGCCAGAAAGGCAGGCATCCGAACATACTCATGACGATCCACGACAGACCGGTTACGGTATAACCTTCCTTGACATTGATATTCTGATCCTTGGGAACGAATCTGCAGCCGATGAATCCCGAGATGATCAGGACTCCTGCGACGATACCGTAATACATTCCCTCGCCGTCACCGTAAATGATCGATATCAGGCTCGGCAGAAGCATGAGGACACCTTCGATCCTCATCACCTGACACAGGATGTATCTGATCATCGGGATATTCATGAATTACTCCAGGATATCTCCTATATCGTCAAATCCGGTCTGCATTGTTACTACCATAACCGTATCTCCCTTGGAAATCACGTCGTTACCGGTAGGAATGATCGCCTCGCCATTGTGTCCTATGTAAGAGATAAGTGTGTTGCTCTTGATCTTGAGTTCCTTAAGAGGAACACCCGTCACCTTGGACTCATCCGTTACCTTGAAGGTAATTGCTTCCGCTCTCGAATCGAAAAGGTGGTATACGGTCTCGATATTGCTTCCGGGCGCCGCCGTCTTGGCACGTACATAAGCGAGTATCATGTCAGCCGTGATAAACATCGGATAGAATACGCTTCCGAGATCGAGGCTGTTGATGATATCGATGAATCCGGTCCTGTTGATCTTGGTAATAAGCTTCGCAGAAGAGATCTTCTTGGCATGAAGAGCCAGCATGGAATTCTGCTCATCTATACCGGTTAGAGGAATGAATGCATCAGCACTCTTGATTCCTTCTTCGAGAAGAAGCTCTGTGTTGGTTCCGTCACCGTGGATAATAGTCGCCTTGGGAAGCAGCTCGTTAAGAAGCTCGCACCGTTCGAGACTTTGCTCGATTATCTTAACTGCGATTCCCTTCTTAAGGAGAATGTCGGCAAGATAATAGGAGGACCTTCCGCCTCCGATGATCATCGCATCCTTCGCCTGATTGGTAGCGAATCCAATGCGCTTTAAGAAATTCATCTGCTCTTTGCTGGTAGCAACGACAGTGATAATATCACCCGCGGCCAGCTCAAAAGAACCTCCCGGGATAACTACATTGCCGTCCCGCTCAACGCCGCAGATCAGAATATCGTTAGTGATCTTCGCACCGAGATCTGCAATGGTCATCTTATCGAGGATGTTTCCTTCGGGGATCTTAATCTTGGTTATGAGAGCCTGACCGTGAGCAAACGATCTTACCTCCAAAGCGGTAGGAAGATAGAGAACTCTTGCCATAACCTTGGCAGCTTCGTAGTCAGGATTGATTATCATGGAAAGTCCGAGCTTATCGCGCAGGTACTGAGACTCACGCGAATAATCGGGATTTCTTAATCTGCTTATGGAAGAACAGTTGGATGACTGCTTCGCGATAGTACAGCAAAGCAGATTAAGCTCATCTGAATCCGTTACGGCGATAATGAGATCAGCGTCCTTGACGCCTGCCTCGATCTGGGTAAGATAGCTCGCACCGTTTCCGACACAACCCATAACATCATAAGTAGAGGTTATATCGTTAACTTTGGTGCTATCTTTATCGACTAAGGTAACAGCATGACCTTCGCGGCTTAACTGCCCGACGAGGGTTGTTCCTACTTTACCGGCACCGACGATAATTATCTTAAGTCCCGTCGGCCTAGTCTTAAAAACAGGCATGTAAACTCTCCCACTGACACAAGTGATATTTCATCGATTATACCCCCCGTAATCTTCAAATTCAAAGTTTACAGTTTGTTAAACGCAGGCAGCAACGCGTGCATTTATAATTTACTTATATTAAACAGAAGGAAATGTCTCTGATATGGATGAGAATAAGACAAAGACTGACGCAGGCAAATCTTTAAGGTACGGACGCGGCAGCGTTCTCCTTTCTTTGCTGCTCGCATTCAGCGCCCTTATCTGCGTGTGGACATTCCTTTACCGCGTTAATGATGCCACTTCCGATACACCTTCAGACACACAGGTCTCCGTCCTGGAGACTGAGGAGCTTGTTCCAGATGAACTGCCGGATTATCTCGAAGTATCTAACAGCGAAGAGACCGCAGTCACAACACAGGAAACACTTCCCAATGAAGATCACGCAGTCTGGACCGGTATTGTCACGGAAGAGCCGGAGGAAACAACCTCAGAGCAGACCGATGCTACCGAACCTTCACAGGAAACCACTGCCGAGACGACAGCGGCGGCAACGGAGCCTTCTTCCGAACCCGAAGTCACAGAGACAACTGCCGCGACGGAAACCACGCCGGCGCCTTCAGTCAATGCACCTTCTGATCCCACGATGCTCGAGCTGTTCAATCTCGTTAACGATGCAAGAGCCGAGCAGGGTCTTTCTCCCCTGTCCTGGAGCAGTTCACTCGCAGCTGATGCAGCGGCACGTGCACAGGAGATAGCCGTGGTCTTCAGCCATACAAGACCTGACGGCAGCGAGTGGTGGACAGTGGATCCCGACAGAATGTACGGAGAGAATATCGCAGCAGGACAGACATCCGCTCAGGATGTATTCAATTCCTGGTGGGCCTCCGCGGGACATAAGGCTAACATGCTCGGCAACTATACGACATGCGGATTTGCCCTTTACTGCACAGACTCAGGATATTACTGGGTTCAGGAGTTCGGTTATTGACATATTCCTGTAATTGACTTCATTTTACTTATCTATAATTATTAAGCGATGAAACTCAAAGAGCGGACATTTACCAGAAAGCTCGTATCGCTGATTATTCCTATGACCTTGCAGAACTTCATGTTCGCACTGGTCCCGATATCGGACGCGGCCATGCTCGTCGCCCTCAACCAGGATTCAATGTCGGCGGTATCTCTTGCAGCGCAAGTTACCTTTGTGCTGAATCTTTTTCTGTTCGGAATATCCGCCGGTACGAATATGTTTGCCGCACAATACTGGGGCAAAGGAGATAAGGATTCCATCGAGAAGCTTCTCGGCTACTCGGTAAAGCTCATCCTCCCCATCGCGGTCTTATTCTTCACCATGGCGCTTCTTCTGCCAACGGGACTGATGCGTATCTACACCAACGTCTCCGGCATCATCGGGTACGGTGTGCAGTATCTCCGCATTGCGAGCTTCTCTTATGTCTTCATGAGCTTTGCCTGGCTTTTCGAGGCGATCCTGAAGAATACCGGCTTCGTCCGCGAGAGCACAGCCATAAGCATCTCCATGGTCATACTCAACATCATACTTAACGGCATATTCATCTTCGGTCTTCTCGGAGCGCCCGCCATGGGAGCCGCAGGTGCCGCGCTCGCTACAACACTGTCGAGCCTGTGGGGCTTTATCGGCTGCACATGGCTTCTTATCAGAAAGTGCAGCGTCAAGCTTAAGCCTCACTATATCCTGAAAAGTGACGCGAAGATCAGAAGCGAATTCTCACACTACACTACACCCTTTATGGCAAACCAGTTATTCTGGGGCATCGGCTTCACGATGATATCGGTCATCATAGGCCACCTCGGCGCTGATGCCACTGCGGCAAATGCCATCGCAGCTGTCGTTAAGGATCTCGTATCCTGCTTCTGCTACGCACTCGGAAGCGGCGGTGCCATCGTTGTCGGCAACGAACTCGGAGCAGGCAGGCTCGAAAAGGGAAAGGAATACGGCAACAAGATCACCAAGCTTACT